>NZ_JADYXF010000099.1:0-3609 GCF_015864385.1 Pseudoalteromonas sp. SWXJZ94C | reverse complement strand
AAAGCGGGAAGATGCTTAAAATCATAAGGCGTATCAGCACGTTCGCTACTAGCGATTTCAACAGGCAAGTCACCCGCCACCAGCGTATCCCCATTTTCATCAACAAAAATAGCGTTATAAGGGTCAGACACGTCAATTTTCCAACCTTCACCATCAAAAATATCATCATTATTAACGTCATATCCAATATCGACAGATAACGTTATACCATCGTAGGTATGCGTAATTGTTTGTTTATAATCATCATCATCTCGGCCTTGCGTATCGGGTATAACAGCAAAACGCCAAACATTATCGCTATTATTTTCTGCAAGTTTGTTAGCCCCTTGCGTCAGAGTAGTACTTACCGTAGTTTCATTTTCAACTTGATCGGAGTTTTCTATTGTATTTGAGTTATCAGAACCACACGCAAAAAGAGCATTTGAAATAACAACTATTAGAGCGGTTTTGCTTAAAGCCTTCATTAGGGTATTTACCTATTATTTAATTATAATTTTATGGCAACTTAGCTTCACAGCAGCCAAATAGAAATAAAGTAAATAAGGTACAGGGGAAGTATTACAATTTTATGGAAATATAAATTAACAACAAAATAAAATCTGAACAAAAAAAGAAGTTTGGTACTATAAAGCTATAGACGAAAGCATTAATGGGTTTTTTATTGGGCTTGGTATACCCCTACCGCTCTTTATTAATGTAGATGAAAAAGTTATCGTTGAATTTGAAGTCGAAACGGCAAAAAAATTAATATATAAGAATTCACAGCAAAAAATGGTTGGCGCATTTTGCAAGTTTGTACCAGCCTTGCATCATGGTTCAGATGCTTGGTCTTGCCATTTGGGTAAAAAGTCAGGGGTAACCTAAAAGCAGGAAAATGCAGGGCACGGCTTGCCTTTTGCCACTCTGCTTTTGAATGACCGCTTCTGGCTGTGAGTTCGGCTCAGAGTATGAGGAATTATGATGTATGAAGTCAAGATTTGACCCTCGCGACTTTTCAGAGTATGAGGAATTATGATGTATGAAGTCAAGATTTGACCCTCGCGACTTTTAACGCCCATTACGCTAGCTACTTGCTAATATAATCTGGGCCATTATCACACCTGATAGCTCTTGGTTTACCACGCCATTCTATAATTTGATTTAATGAGCTGTTCTCCAGTCCATTTTAAATAGGCTACAGCTTTTATATCAAAATACAAAAGTCAAAAAAGTTATCTACTTTTTTATAGTCACTTTCACTCAGTGGTAGGTTATTCTTAGCTGTAATAATTAATTTAGTTAAGTATTCGTTGTTTCTGTATTTATTTAGTTTTATAAAAAAAATAATTCTATTTTTATTTTCAAATCGTGTTTTAATTTCTTTATATTTACCCTTAAAATTTTCACTTTCAATTGTGAGAAATAATTCACCTTCTAAAAACTCACTAAAATTAGTGTAAATTATTTCTTCGTGAGACTTCTCAGTACCATTACTATTTCGTAAAGTATTGTCTTGAGACAACTCTGAAAATGAAAAAGCCCATGCAAAATTATTATCTTCGACTGATATATTTCTTTTCATTTCTTTCTTATTAAACAGATCTTCGTTAAACGAAGAGTTGAAAGAAAATCCAATATTATCAGCATTACATGTATCTTTTGGTGATGCATGAGCTGAACTAAATAGGCATATAAATAAATATAAACAGAATATTTTAATCTTTTGCATCTTTACTCTTAATTTTCGAAAATTTATACCCGTAGTAAATACCTTGGACATTAGCTAAAAAAAGGACAATATAAAAAATAATATCTTTGTGGAAACTGGTTGCATAACTATACACTAATATGCAACCTACAAAGTTTATTAGATATACAAAAATGGGAAGTATAATCTTCATTAGTCGTAATGTACTGAGTCTAAAAGTTTACTTCTATTCGATATCTCTTGATTTACCTTATGTAATTCTGTGGCATTGAGAATTAAAGAGCCCCACATAACTAGGGTAAGCCAGCCACCTTTAGTTACTTTTTTTGTTTTCCATATAGTTGATGCTAAATCTGCAACACTCACCATAGAAATTGTAATACCTGAGATTCCTGCGTATGTATTTACCATGTCGTGGAACTTATGGTCTTTTAATAGCTCTGTATTGGATAGTGACCAAATTCCCCATTGAGGATTAACAATAGTATCTGTTATTTTTTCGATTAGTTTAGCCATTAATGGTTTGTTAATTAGGGCTTGAATTAAGCGCATAGCTTCTATTTTCTGATTACTGCTTAAATGCCTATAAATAATGACACTTGCTATAGCTTCAGATTCTTCTTGGTGATTATTACTTAGCTTATGCAGACTTATAGAACAGATGCGAGCAAGGTATTGGCATTGCGCTTTAGGTGTTTTTGGTAGGGAGTAAGGTAATTCATTAATATTCATTTAAGTTCCTTTTAAATTAATCTTAATCTACTATTTCAATGCCTACTTTACCTACTTTACAGTGATAGTCAATACGCATTAGTTAAGAGCCAATGGGGTCACCCATTAGAAAATTTCGGTCAAGCAGGCAGCTGTGTTTTCTTGATCTTTTTATTCAAAAACCAAGTGATCTTATTATTTAGACTCAATTTAAATATGACTACGCACCTAGTAATGACGTCGATTGGTGTGAATATGCACCAGTCACCCATATGAATTTAGGCAGTTTAATTAAGCTTTATTGATGATTAATTAAGCCCCTTGGCTTTCGCCTCAGTCATCGTTTAGTACCAATGTCAGTCCAGTTTCTGGCTGTGTTTACACACTGCGCTGTAACAAGTCAGTGGTTTATGCTTACACATAACCAACCTTTGTGGCTCAAACATTGGGCATATCCAGTATTTAAAATATGAGCGGTTAATGTGCAGACTCAATCAAATCTAATGGTTTTACCAACCTCATTACTAGCTCAACACGTTAACCTAATTTGTTTTATAGACGCTAAGCAAACGCCTTGTGTTCATCGAATGGTACATTGTCTTTAAGCACGTGATAACACGCTCTTGCGAGCTTATGTGCAACCGTTTTAATCGCAACTACCTTGTTTGTTTTAGCCAGTTTTCGTTGATAATATTTTTTAACTGTTGGGTTATAACGAATTGCAAAATTAGCAGTCTCAGTAAAGGCCCACGCTAAATAACGATTACCATTCTTCTGATTCGTAGCGCCTTTTTTCTTTCCATTGCTGTACCTTGCCCCTTTAACACAGCGACAATACGATGAGAAATTCCCTGGGCTATCAAAACGTTCAATCGTGCCGGTTTCTAACATAATAGTTAGCGCTAAAGTGTTCCCAACTCCATCAATACTGGATAGGTTCATAAACTCAGGGGAGAGTGATGTTTGTTTTAAAATAGCGCCCTCTATCGCATTAATTTGCTGTTGAGCACAGCGTATTAATGAGAGATTAGAAATGACTGACAGTGCTGTATTCATTGAGCTAAAGTCTGCGTGTACCTGCTCAGTATCAACGCTTTTTCTGATACCAGCCATTTGCTTTATTTTGTTGCTACCGAGCTTATAACCAAGATGACGCATGTAACAACTTTGCACCGATAATAAGTTTTTAGTGGACTGTTGAACAATGTCCA
>NZ_JADYXF010000098.1:0-3642 GCF_015864385.1 Pseudoalteromonas sp. SWXJZ94C | reverse complement strand
ATTTAAAACCGAAGTTTTATTTAACTCTCTGAGTAGTTCGCTCCTCGCTAGGCGTTGGCGTTTCCCGTCTCAGTGGGGTCGCATTATAGGGATAAACGAGTGAGGGTCAATACTTTATTTCAGCTTTTTGACAATTAAATGAATTTAGTATGAAAGCTATACAAATAAAGGGCTGTAGGGTTTATTCCGCCTATTAAACAACCAACATATGAGCAGTAAAACTATGTGCATACATAAAACTACAATATTAGGTGCGTTAGACTAAGCCAACTACGGTTTTTAATTGGCGTTTAATAAATTATTACGTATGCCGTTAATTAAAAATTATAATTAAAGCCTGCGTAATAGCGTCGCCCTGAATAGCTTGAGTTAAGTAATCGTGCATCTGTATCATTACCTAAACGCGTTACCGATTCCGACTTAGTTAAATTAATGACGGCAGCTGTGAAACTTAGTCCTTCGTATAAGTTAACCGACGCATTAACATCAACCTGTTCGTATGGATCTTGATATACATTTAACCCACTATTGAGCCCCAATACTGTCATCTCTCGTTTATTATATGATGCACGTATATTAAAGGCGTCACCTTCATAGTAAACAGAAGTGTTGTACTGATACTTTGCACTACCTATTAATGCCGACTGACCAAACTCTTCACCATTTACTGTTACCTCGGCCTTATTGGTTTTGTTATAGTTGTAGTTTGCGTAAAAACCAAAACCATTATCAAACGCATGCTGAATAAATACTTCTGCGCCTTTAGATACTGCATCTGTACCATTACCATTACCATTACCCACAATACTGTACGGAGCGATATTAATAATACCTGCATCTACTATATTATTTTTACCGACAAAGCTTTGCTCTACACCTATTACCAGTGGCACGACAAAGTTGTCTACTTTCTTATGAAAAAACGCCAATCCAACCGCAGAACCCTTTGCATAATAATACTCAATAGATAAATCAGCCTGCACCGATTCAAATGGCTTTAAGTTTTTATCACCGCCACTGCCGCTAAAGCCTGGTTGTTCATTAAATGCAACTCTATCATCTGCCCATTCATCCGATACAAACGTAATACGCTGCTGCGCACCTAAATCGCTGTAATCAGGACGAGACATTACTTTTGCTATTGCCCCACGAATAACTAAATCGTCAGTTGCATCCCACGCTATATTAAAGCTTGGTAGTATTTGAGTGTCTTTGTTTTTTTGAGTGACTAATTGTTAGTCTTTTACAAAGCGTGCGTCACCAGTTACGGCTCGCCAGTTTCATCATTTGTGTGATCTAATTGGTAGGTATATAAGTCGGTAGATGAAGTAAATGTTTTTATTTGCACAACACGCACTCCCAAATTACCTCTTACTTCACTAAACTCAAAATCGCCTTGAATATAAAAAGCAGATATTTTCTCTTCAATGTCGTAAACAAAGTTATCTTCAATACGTGTATAAGGTACATACTCAGCAGTGACCATATCGCGGTATTTGTCCCAGTCGATGCTTGGCATTTGGTTTATTTCAAACCCGCCTACTATATTACTCTCACTTGTAAATACATTTTGAGCTAATGGCATTCCACCATTCCATTGGTAGCTGTCAAAACGCGTAATACCTTGCTTCACCCGCAGCTATATCAAAATTAGGATCTAAAAAGAAGGTATTACCAGTTTCACGATGAAGAGTTGAGTTGCGGTATTTAACACCGGTTCTAATTGTTTTTAAAAAGCCCCAATCAACATAAAAACCCATATCAGCTTGGTAGTAATCTTCCTCTAGCTCACTGCGTACAAAACTTGAGTTTGAAGAGCCCGCATCACGACCGCCTCCAATTCCATTTTGTAAGTTAGTTAATGTATTAGGGTCAATATTAAGTGATATATTATTTTGGTTGAGTGACCAGCCTGCCGTTTGAGCAGCGTTTTGCATAGCAGTGGCGTTTTCGCCCGCGTTTGAGCTTTTATATGCGGATTCCCAGCTTTCTTCTGGTCCTCCTTCTGATTTTGCATTACCCACGACAAAACGCGCTTTAAAATTATCGCCTTCATAGGTTAAGTTAAAATCAAACGTATTGGAGGTCGATTCTTCGCGCACATAACTGCCGCGCACCCACGGAAACTGCATATCAGTTTCAATACCGCTTGCCATCGCATCGTATTGCATACCAGTAACAATAGTTCCCGACTCATCAAGATTTACATCAGTTAAAAAATCAGGATTTAAAGACCACTCTGGTATATCAATCACAGATTCTGTTCTGTCTTACCCTAATGTAAAACCAAAATAATTAAAGCCAAGCTCTAAACGATTTGTTGGTCGCCATTGCGTACTAAATTGGATCCCTTCGCGCTCACGTTTTTCGTTAAGTACTGAACCTCGAACAACTTGCGGAAACCAAACGCCATAGTAACTATTACCACCTGCATCACTAATAGTATCCCAACCATTATTGTTATTAACTGCATTACCATTTATACCTATTGCTTGCCCAGTGCCAGTATAGCGCCACACATTGGCATCAGTACCGCCCGAAAGCGTTCTGTTTGTTCGCTCCTTATATGTATAGCCAACTAATATACCAACGTTTTCGTCGTCATTTTCCCATGAATATAAACCCGTAAACTGCGGCTCATACTCTTTTGTAACATCAGCGTAAGTACTCTCTACATTAAATACACCTGAGTTTACATCCATATTTAAAGGTTTTCGGCTGTGCATTAATACAGTGCCACCAACCCCACCTTCATCTAAACGTGCCTCTGGCGATTTATAAACCTCAACACTTTCAATCATTGAAGACGGTAACAAAGCATAATCAAACGAACGCGAAGGCTCCCCTGGAGAAGACGCAATAAAATTACCATTAAGCTGTCTAAAAGTAAGTTCTGACGATAAACCACGAATACTAACTGATGAACCTTCCCCGCCGTCACGCTCAATTACCACTCCGGGTACGCGCTGAAGTGAGTCGGCAACGTTTTTATCAGGGATCTTCAGCGGTAATTGCATCAACCACAGAGCCAGACATACGTTTTACGTCTAAGTTTTCAGCCATACTTGAACGGATACCACGTGCTTCTATTACTTCCATATCTTTTTTTATTTTTGCTTCATCGGTTGTTTCTGCACTAAATGCCAGTGTGTATAAAAATATACCTAAGTTTAAGCAAAACTAAATAAATCTTATTGCGAACAACTAATAGGTATAGAATATTAATTTTACAACTTTTAGATGACCTTAAATAAAGCTTTTCATGTAAAAGCACACCTTTAATATCTAAGCTGCTCCTTATTTTTAAAAGATGTTAAGTAGATCTTCTAAAAAATATAGACTAAAGTTAATTAAAGAACTTTATGACTGATAAAATTCATTAGCGCAATGCTAAAGAACCACTTTTAAAAGTGGAAGAAAAGGAGTTTTTACTCAGGGCAAGATCACGAACTTTACCTTGACTTAAAAGTATGATCTTATACTCCTTTTTTCAAGGAGCATTCTCATGCTTGATATTCAGCTATTTAAATATTTCGAATCAATCGATGATCCTCGCCAACAAGGTAAAGTGGTTCATAAACTATTTGATATCATATTCTTAGCCGTCAGCGCTGTTGTGTCTGGATGCCAAGGCTGGGAAGA
>NZ_JADYXF010000097.1:0-3712 GCF_015864385.1 Pseudoalteromonas sp. SWXJZ94C | reverse complement strand
CAGGTTCAATTCCAAAGAAATTAAGGGCAATGCGAGAACGAGTGAAACGTTATATTCTTCCAGAAAAAAGAAAACGGCCCAAAAGTAGGACCGTTCGGATTTCAAAAACTCGGTACACCATTAAGTCAAAGCATGCTTAACTGAATGGTGTTAGCTTTTAAAAGCGGCTTTTTTTATATTTAAAATTTGTATTTAATAATAAATATCTGAGATTATTTTTTTACTTGAGCGTCTAATGATTCGCCGTTTATTTCACTTGAATCGTCACTCATTAGGTATAAATATGTAGGCATTAAATCTTCTGGTGTAGCAAGTGCATCTCTGTCTTCACCTGGGTATGCTGCTGCGCGCATAGATGTGCGAGTAGCACCTGGGTTGATACAGTTTATACGAATATTAGTTTTACCTACTTCACATGCCCATGTTTGCATCATACCTTCTACTGCAAATTTTGAGATTGCGTATGGTCCCCAAAACTCTCGACCTTTTCTGCCAACACTTGATGATGTAAAAATAACAGAAGCATTATCTGATTTACGTAGCACAGGAAAAAGCGCTTTGGTGATCATTGCCTGAGCAGTAACATTTACTTTCATAATATTTTCAAAAGTAGATGAGCAAAAATGTTCAAGCGGACCGAGCGACCCTAAAATACCTGCATTGTTAAGTAGCCCATCAAGGCGACCAAACTGATATTCAATTGTTGCTGCAAGATCACGGTAGTTTTGTTTAGTTGCCCCTTTTAAATCCATAGGCACAATGGCTGGTTTAGGATGACCAGCATTAACAATTTCATCGTAAACACATTCAAGTTTATTTGTTGTTTTGCCCAATAAAATAACCGTAGCACCGTATTTAGCATATGTAATTGCTGCAACTCGACCAATGCCATCGCCAGCGCCAGTAATCAAAATAACTTTGTCTTTAAGTGCGTTTTCAGTTGCTTGATAGTTATGCATGAAAGTACCAATCTATAAATTTTTTTGAATTTTAACATAGCGAAACGTGAAGTAATCGAATTTATTGTAAAATAAGGTGGCGAAAACAGAAACTTTACGTTAAGTTTAACTGGTCTAATGTCTCATTAATATTCTGATTACATTGTTTTAACTTAATACACTGATTAAACACACTATAAAAATAAAATATGTGCGGAGCCAACAATATGAAAAAAATGCTACTCTCACTCTCAGTTACAGCTGCTTTAGCAGGTTGTGGCGGCGGAGAAACGTTAGAAGATGTTAAAAACGATACAGCCCCAGTCATTCCAACAGCGACTGTAAGCTTTGATCCCGCTAATGGCGTTATTTCTGTACCTAATGATTTATTAATGAGCGGTACTCAAGATGGGACTTTAAACATTCCTGGAGAATTAGATGACAACAATGTATCTATTTCTCGTGCAGCTTACGCAGACCCTCAACTTGCACTAGGTGCATTAGATGGCTGGTCTTCACAAGTTCCTTATAAAATTGATTTAACATTTCCACCAAATGTGAGTTTAGACGAAGCCTCTGCCGGTACACCTGGTACTGTAAGAATTTTTGAAGTGATAATGGGCGCGAGTTTAACTGATGCAGAATGCTCAGTAGTCGCTGCAGGCACTGCATGTAAGTTAGTAGGCGAACTTACTTTTGGTGTTGACTTTGTTACTCAGGCTTCTGGTAATGCCGTAGCGATTATTCCTTTAAAACCATTTACTGCTGGCAGTTCATATATAAATGTATTAACAACTGGACTTAAAGATTCGTTGGGGCGTTCTGTCGAGCCTTCATCTACTTATGGGCTAGTTAAACAAGAAGCACCTTTGATCACTGAAGCCCAATTAGGTTTGCAAGGTGCGGTAAATAGTTACGAAAATGTAGTTGTAAGTTCTGGTGATATTTCAAAAGATGATATTATTTTTTCTGGTGCTATGACTATTCAATCAGCAGGACCTGTACTTAGTACAATTAAAACCTTACTAGCTGCAAGTTTACAACAAGATGCACTTCCTACTCCTGTGCTGCAAGTACCAGAACAGCCGATGGTAAATGTACAACAAGTATTTGCTTCTCAAGGTGTAGAAGTATCGGGTGTATTTACTGGTGTGCAGTATCAAAAAGGTAGCATCATGTTACCAATGTACCTAGGGACACCAACAGGTACTGATATTAGTGATTTAAATGATACATATTGGCAAGGTATGTGTGACAACGCGGTAGTTTTACTTGGTTATAAAGCGATTGCAGGGGATGCTTTTCCGGCTGATCCTATTAGTGAAAATGATGGATTATGTTCAGCTTTAAGTGGCGGACAATTACGCGATTTAGGTTTAGATAGTACTCGTCATTTAACTAAATATAATACTATTCCAAAAGTACAAAGCATGGCGAATGTGCCGGTGCAAATTACAAAACCAATATTACCTATTATTAATGGTGTACGTGCACAGCTACAATTATCAGCTATTGAAATGCCTGAAAATGGTTGGCCTGTTGTTATTATGCAGCACGGTATAACGACCAATAAAGAAAGCATGCTGGCATTAACCGCTCAGCTTTCAATTCAAGGATTTGCAACGGTAGCGATTGATCATCCAAGACACGGCGAACGTGGTATTGATGTTGATGGCGATGGAAATGATGATTTTAATGCAACAACAGGTTCTGTACTTAGTTATATGAACTTAAGCTCATTGCTTGTTGCACGTGATAGCCTGCGCCAATCAGCAGCTGACTTGTTAGGCTTGCGTTTGGGTTTGAATTTTATCAACGATACAACTATTAATAGTAGCGACGTAACGTATGTAGGGCATTCTTTAGGCTCTATTGTTGCTCCTGCTTTTATAGCCCAAGCAAATACCCCAATGGCTGAAGCGATTGATCCATTGTTTAATGTTAACACTGTTGCGTTAGCAAGTGGCGGTGGTGGTATTGCAAGCTTTTTACTTGAGTCAGCTTCTTTTGGTCCATTTATTCAAGGTTCAGTACTTTCACAAGCCGGTACAACAGAAGCTGATGAGCTGAATGTGTATTTACAAGGCGATGCAATCTCGAACTGTGGGATATTGTTACCTGATATGGAAGCTTATCTGACGTGTGGGTATAACGAATATGTTGCGTCACTTACAACTGCTGGCGAAACGACTAAGTTAGCAAATATACAAGGCGTTATGACGCAATTTGCTTTTGCGGCACAAACTGCACTTGATAGTGGTGATCCAACTAACTATGCAGCAACTGTTCAAGCTCTAGGCACTCCTGTTTACACTAATGTTGTTGTTGGAGACGGCGCTGATAACAAAGCGGACCAAGTTATACCTCCTACTACAACGAATAACCCAATTGCAGGTACTATCCCACTTGCTAGTTTTATGGGGTTAGAGACAGTAAGTACATCTCAAGCGTTAAGTGCAACACCATCGAGCTATTTAGTTAAATTTACTAAAGGTCACCATGGTTCAATACTTACACCTGCAGCTAATGAAGCCGCTGGAGCTGATGCTGAAGGAAGCGAAGCCGCAAATACAGAGATGCAGTTACAAGTTGCAACTTACCTTGCTGCTCGTGGTCGTATGCTATTAGTAACAAACAGTGATGTAGTGACTGATTAACAACAGGCAATCCAATCAAAAACTAAAGCCACTGTAAAGTTAACACCGATCAGTTAAGGTATTTTTGATCGGTTGACCGATCTTTTGGTTGCTTCACAATACCCTTATCATCTTTTG
>NZ_JADYXF010000096.1:0-3823 GCF_015864385.1 Pseudoalteromonas sp. SWXJZ94C | reverse complement strand
AGACTCAACCACGCTTAAATACAGTTACAACCAGTTTGGTCAGCTAAGTAGTATTAACTTACAACAAGTCAATAGCAGCGCTATTGAGCTTGCGCAGCTAACCTACGACAACCAAGGCAATATTAAAACGCAGCAGTTTGGTAATAATATTACCCTTGCCCAAAAATTTGATGTGTTTAACCGCTTAACGCAGCAACAACTAACGCACCCAGCGCAAGCACTGTTTGATACCTGTACGTACAAGTACGACAGCGTAAACCAGCTCATTGCTCGTAAAAACGAAGGCGTAACCAGCCACAACATTAACTTTGAATACAACAGCCTTGGGCAATTAATACAACAAACATTGGCAAACTCAAGTGCTGATACAACCACGCAATATAAGTGGGATAGCTTTGGTAACCCTCAAACTCAAACTGTGCAATCAAGTGCAATCGAAGGGACTAGCGATACAAAAACGAGTAATGCATTAAGCAGTGAGCACAGCACAGTAAATAAAGCTTTAAATAACAATGATATTGATGCAAGACCTTCTGTTGATTTAACGCGCGCAACGCATAACGAATACAACGATTTAGCGTCAAATAGTAATAAAGCTGACATTGAAACAAGTAGCTTTAATGCACACAACACCATTAAAAACAGCGCCACCGAAGCCGACCGTTTAACGCAATTTGGCGACAGCGACTTTGATTACGACGAATTGGGTAACCAAATACGCGAAACCGGCAAAGGTATAAAAACCCTTCGTGAATACAATGCATTTAACCAATTAAGCTGTTTTAATAATAACGGCACGCTCACCCAATACGATTACGACCCGCTTGGTCGACGTATAGCCAAGCATACTGAACACGGTAAGATTGACTACATTTGGGATATTAACCAATTAATCGGCGAATGCCAAAACGGGCAATACACGTGGTATATAAACCTACCAAATCAATTTCATCCATTAGCGCTTATTAAAAAAGGTGAGATGTATTACTACCACCTAGACCAGCTTAACACGCCGCGTTTTATTACCAACAGCAGCGCACAAGTCGTGTGGGAAAACCAAGCCGATGCATATGGTTATGAAGAGTCAAAACTAGACGCTGAATCTACTGTAAATAATACCTTTACTCAGCCAATTCGTTTTCAAGGGCAATATTTAGATGAGGAAAGCGGATTACATTACAACCGCTACCGCTACTACAGCCCCAAGCAACAGCGCTTTATAAACCAAGACCCAATAGGGTTAGTGGGTGGGATAAACCATTACCAATATGCGCCAAATCCGATTAACTGGGTGGATCCGTTCGGGTTGACATGTAAAGACGGTCAGAAGAAAAATGTATTTGCAGGACACGGTTCGATAAATGTTACAAAGCCTGCGACCGTCCCGATGGGGACTAGCTTAACCGTTTATTCATGGGATGGTGCAACTATTACCGATGATCTGGGCAGCAAAATTGAAGATGGTACTGTTTCAAGTGGTGTTTTTAAAAAAGTATACACTGAAGGCGATATAATCCCAGGGTATATGCTGCATCCAAATTGTGGAAGTTTAAATATATCATCTAATTCAATTCAGGTTTCTGAAAGCAAGCATATATCTGAACTGTTAGCTGAGAATATGGGGGAATACCATTGGGCTGCTTGTACTTACATTGATGGGCATGAAAATTCGAATATTATTCATGATGAAGAAGGCATATTTAAAGAAGAGTCAGGTCAGTACTCGCAGTTGAAGGGCGGGAAATGGGAAGGTCTAGATGAAAACGCTAGTGATGATCCTAAAAGAAGTAAAAAAATTAAAAAAATAAAATTAAATGCTTTGGAAAAAGATCAAGTTAAAGCTCTGTTAAAAGAAGGGGTACCTATACGAGCAGCCATTAAGCACATTAAAGGTCAAAAAATAACCCCTCGAGATTTTGGTACGAAATCTATTTCAGAAAACCCTCAGTTAAATCAAATGTGGAATGAGTGTATACTAGAATTGACAGAACGTCCCAAAGCAAAAGCGAAAAAGTTCTTTCAAAGCTATCAAAATTTAATTGATGGAACAGCTAGTAAAAAAGAAGCTAGGTATGTGTTCGATGAAGTAAATTCTTTATTTAAGGTGAAAGTGAATAATGCGAAAGAAAAAGGTGTTATTTTTGAAGGTTATATCTTTGAACAGGTGCACCATTGGAATTGGCCTATTGAAAAATATAGTAAACAAGCTATCAGTGCAGAAAACCTATTCCCTACCACAGCTAAGTTACATGCCATTATTCATAATATGACAACATCTAGTTCAAAGAAATTTGTTCCTTTTTCTTATTTTCATCCAATTAGCAAGTTACATGAGAGGGTTTAAGATATGGTTAAAGATAAAAAAGAGCTATTTAAGGCTATTACTGATGAGTCTATACTTATTAATCCCGAATTAATTTGGAGTGGGGAATTAATTCAGGATACTCGTTATACATGTGAAAATCCTGAGTTTCTTTTTAATATTTTTCTTACAGCACCGGAAATGTTCCCGAAGCCAGAGCAGTTATTAATATTATGGTCTACAAATAGCAACTCTATAGTCGCATTTTTAAGAGAAGATAAGGTTTACATAAAATACTATCTAGAAGATGGTCCAAGTGAGTATGAAGTTTTAGGAAAAACATACCAGCAAATGATAAGCAATCTATTTGCTTCTTTAATATTTCGAGAAGTAAGAGAGAAAGATTTGAAAGTTTTAGCTAATACCCTTAATTTTAAATATTTAGATGAATTAGCAAGTTTTATTTCAAGAAACGATGACTGGGAAGACAATACATCAAAGTTTATTTCTGAAATAGAATGATTGAACAATTTACTGAATCATGGTGTTAGTAATGATAGATTTTAAAAAAAATGATGTTCACATTGATTTGACTAAAATGGAAAAAACATTTAGTGAACTGGAAGATAAAAAAATATTCTTGAACTGGTTTTTGTCGGCACTAAAGAAGTCTACAATCATCAATAAGAGACGGCATATAGCAATTTGCCCTATATGTAATGAAAAAAATTATTTATTGCACGAGGGAAATAAAATCATATCAAAGTATGAGTACAGAATACCCGATGGAGAAATGAATTTTATTGTGGACTCATCTATTCTGCATCTAGTTTCAGTACATTCCTTAGTGCCTGAGCGGTCGCTGATTGCAGCCTTAGAAAATTTGTATTGTAAGTTACCTGAAAATTAGCTGTTCATTATGGTATACAGAATAAAAAAATAACAAAGACACCCACCCTAATTTTTTTTACAGTTTGGCTAACTAAGTACTAGAATTTTGTCAGTGTAAAAAACAAGCAGGTGTCTTATGGCAATCGCAAGAAATCATCAAGTAAGTTTGGCTGATACAAAATATTACCACTGTATCTCGCGTTGTGTTCGGCGTGCTTTTTTGTGCGGTGAAGACCACTTTACAGGTCAATCTTAAGCAGTCAATGGGGTCACCCATTAGAAAATTCCGGTCAAGCAGGCAGCTGTGTTTTCTTGATCTTTTTATTCAAAAATCAAGTGTTCTTATTATTTAGACTCAATTTAAATATGACTACGCACCTAGTAATGACGTCGATTGGTGTGAATATGCACCAGTCACCCATATGAATTTAGGCAGTTTAATTAAGCATTATTGATGATTAATTAAGGCCCTTGGCTTTCGCCTCAGTCATCGTTTAGTACCAATGTCAGTCCAGTTTCTGGCTGTGTTTACACACTGCGCTGTAACAAGTCTGTGGTTTATGCTTACACATAACCAACCCTTTGTGGCTCAAACATTGGGCATATCCAGTATTTAAAATATGAGCGGTT
>NZ_JADYXF010000095.1:0-3923 GCF_015864385.1 Pseudoalteromonas sp. SWXJZ94C | reverse complement strand
GTTACTGACGTTGAAGATGGTCAAACCGTTACTGTAACAATCAGCGACGGCGTTAATCCGCCAGTTGAAGTACAAGCAATCGTGCAAAACGGCGAATACGTCACCGATCCTATTGATGCAAGTGCATTAAACGACGGCACATTAACAGCCACAGCAACAGCGTCTGATTTAGCAGGCAACCCTGTTAGCGCTGTGGATTCAGTCGAGCTAGATAATACCGCTGCAATAACCACAAGCATTGATAAAACAGCCGATTCAGTTATAAACGGTAACGGCGAAAGCGCTGCAATAGTAGTGCGCGGTACGGTTACTGATGTTGAAGACGGTCAAACAGTTACCGTAACATTGAGTGATGGAATAAACCCATTAATTACAGTGTTTGCAACCGTAATTAACGGCGAATACGTAACCGATCCAATTGATGCAAGCGCACTAAACGATGGCACATTAACCGCCACAGCAACGGCATCTGATTTGGCAGGTAATCCTGTAACAGCACAAGATACGGTTGAGCTTGATAACACCGCAGCCATTACCACCAGCATTGATAAAACTGACGACGGTATTATTAACGGCAACGGTGAAAGTGCCGCAATTGTTGTACGTGGTACGGTTACCGACATTGAAGATGGTCAAACAGTTACTGTAACCATCAGCGACGGCGTCAACCCACCTGTTGAAGTACAAGCAACCGTAATTAATGGCGAATACGTCACCGATCCAATTGATGCAGGCGCACTAAACGATGGCACATTAACAGCCACAGCAACAGCGTCTGATTTAGCAGGTAATCCGGTAACAGCACAAGATACGGTTGAGCTTGATAACACTGCTGCAATAACCACAAGTATTGATAAAACAGCGGATAGCGTAATTAACGGTAACGGCGAAAGTGCAGAGATTGTTGTACGTGGTACGGTTACTGATGTTGAAGACGGTCAAACAGTTACTGTAACAATCAGCGACGGCGTTAATCCGCCAGTTGAAGTACAAGCAACCGTAATTAACGGCGAATACGTAACCGATCCAATTGATGCAAGCGCACTAAACGATGGCACATTAACCGCCACAGCAACTGCATCAGATGTGGCAGGTAATCCTGTAACAGCACAAGATACGGTTGAGCTTGATAATACCGCTGCAATAACCACAAGCATTGATAAAACAGCCGACTCAGTTATTAATGGTAACGGCGAAAGCGCTGCAATAGTAGTGCGTGGTACGGTTACTGATGTTGAAGATGGTCAAACGGTTACTGTAACAATCAGCGACGGCGTTAATCCGCCAGTTGAAGTACAAGCAACCGTAATTAATGGCGAATATGTAACAGATCCTATTGATGCAAGTAGCCTAAATGACGGCACATTAACCGCCACAGCAACTGCGTCTGATTTAGCAGGCAACCCTGTTAGCGCTGAGGATTCAGTTGAGCTAGATAATACCGCTGCCATTACCACCAGCATTGATAAAACAGTCGACTCAGTTATTAACGGTAACGGCGAAAGTGCAGAGATTGTTGTACGCGGTGCGGTTACTGATGTTGAAGATGGTCAAACGGTTAATGTCACTATCAGCGATGGCGTTAACCCAGCAATCACTACAACAGCAACCGTAATTAATGGTGAATATGTAACAGGTCCTATTGATGCAAGTGCATTAAACGATGGCACAATTACAGCGACCTCATCGGTTACTGATATTGCTGGCAACCCAGTTTCATCTCAAGATACAGCTCAAATAGATAACTTGGCTGAAATAGATATTACGTTGGTTGATACCGACCAAGTAATTAATCAAACAGAGCAAAACAGTGTTGTTTTAAAAGGTAATACAGTTGATGTAGAACCAGGTCAGCAAGTAACGTTAACACTAACCGATACAAATGATGAATCTAAAGTAATTAAAGTTGATGTTGCACAAAACGGAACTTGGGAAGTTACCACCGCTCAAATTACTGATTTAGCTGAAGGTCAAATTAGCGCTGTTGTAACAGTGATTGACTCAGCCGGAAACCCTGCAAGTTCAGAGCTCACATTTGTTAAAGATACCCTAAGCAGTGTTACATTAAATATTGCTCAAACTGACGACGGTGTTATTAACGGCAGTAACGAAAACTCGCAAATAACCATCACCGGCGCAGCTGAAAATATAGAAAATGGTCAATCAATTACAGTAACCGTATCTGATGGTGAAAACCCAGATATTGAATTAATAGGCACTGTTACTAACGGTCAATACAGTTTTGAAAATGTAGATATATCGGGCTTAAATAACGGCACAATTACAGCCACTGCCGTTGTTTTAGACTTAGCAGGAAACCTAGCTAGTGCAAACGATACCGTTTTATTAGACCAGCTAGCCAGTGTTACTGTAGATATAAACGACACTGATGATAATGTAATTAATGGCAACTCAGAAAATACAGTTGTTAGCATTACTGGTAATGTAACTAATATTGAAAATGGTCAAACAGTCTCAATAGTTGTGAGCGATGGCACAAATAGTAAAACATTTATCGCAACGGTTATTAATGGCGCTTATACAATTACAGATGCCGATGTTTCAGCTTTAAATGATGGCACATTAACAGCGACTGCTACCGTAACCGATATAGCAGGTAATACCGCTACAAGTAACGACACTGCCGAGCACGATAAACTAGCAAGTACCACAATTGAAGTAGCTGAAAACGATGATGTAGTGAATGCAGCTGAGCAAAGCAATGTAATTATAAGCGGAACAGTTACCGACATTGAGGCTACACGCGAAGTAACTGTTACATTTACCGACGGCACCAATTCAGTTACTGCAACTGTTGATGTAGACAGCAGCGGCAACTGGCAAATAAACCCAAGTGATATAAGTACACTTACCGATGGCGAAATTGCAGTAAGCGTAAGCGTATTTGATAACGCAGGCAACGAAGCTGTAAATAGCACAAAATTTAATAAAGATACCCAAGCAACCACCTCGCTAGAACTTGCCGATAACGTAATTAATGCAGCCGAAGATGAAGCTGTAGCGCTTAGCGGAAAAGTAGATGACGTAGAGTCAATTAATAACGTAACCGTTACCTTTACAGATAAAAACGGAAAAATAGAAGTAATAGAAAATATTACTCTTGATGCCGAAGGTAATTGGTCTGTAACTGCAGCAGATATTAGTGGATTAGCGGATGGTGAAGTAACTGCAAGTGTTAGCGTATTTGATAACGCAGGTAATGAAGCGGTTAATAGCGCAGCATTTATAAAAGATACCCAAGCAACTACCACCATAGAGCTTGCAGATACGCTTATTAATGCAGCCGAAGATGAAGCCGTAGCACTTAGCGGAAAAGTAGATGACGTAGAGTCAACCAACAATATAACGGTTACCTTTACCGATCAAAACGGTAAAACAGAGACAATTAAAAACATTGTTTTAGACAGTGATGGTAATTGGTCTGTAACCGCTGCAAATATTAGCGAATTAGCCGATGGCGACATTACAGCAAGTGTAAGCGTGTTTGATAACGCAGGTAACGAAGCAGTAAATAACACAACATTAGTTAAAGATACCCAAGCCACAATAGACGTAAATGTAGGTGATGACGCTTTTATTAATGCACAAGAGCAAGCAACAGCAAAAGTTGGCGGCACAATTAGTGATGTAGAGTCAGGACAAGAAGTTGATATTGTACTAAAAGACAATAATGGCGATGAGCTATTTACAGCTACAACTACCGTAGATGCGCAAGGTAACTGGGAGCTTAATAGCTCTATTTTACGGGTTTTATCAGATGGCGATTACACGGTAGATGTAAGCACACAAGATATAGCGGGTAATCCAGCAACAAGCACCCTCAACTTCACTAAAGACACACAAGCCAGTACAACGCTAGTGCTTGAAGACTCAGTAATAAATGCAGCAGAAGACGACGCGGT
>NZ_JADYXF010000094.1:0-4677 GCF_015864385.1 Pseudoalteromonas sp. SWXJZ94C | reverse complement strand
CAGGTTCAATTCCAAAGAAATTAAGGGCAATGCGAGAACGAGTGAAACGTTATATTCTTCCAGAAAAAAGAAAACGGTCCAAAAGTAGGACCGTTCGAATTTCAAAAACTCGGTACACCATTAAGTCAAAGCATGCTTAACTGAATGATGTTAACTCGAAAGTGGCTTAATATTTAATTTCTTAATCTAAATTTATTCAGGTACAAAGCTTAATGCTTTATCCATTACCGACAAATCGGCTTGCTTCCCATGACCATTTTCTGACAAATGTCGTCTAAACCCACGTGCACCAGGTTGCCCCTGAAAAATGCCTAACATGTGGCGTGCTACATGCCAAAAATTAGCACCAAGACGCATTTCTTCTTCAATATAAGTATACATAGAACGCACAACATCATGACGAGATTGCATATTAGCCACATCTCCATAAATTTTTTCATCTACTTCATTTAATATAAATGGATTGCTGTAAGCTTCTCGTCCAATCATTACACCATCAATATGTTGCAAATGTTCTAGGCTCTGCTCAATCGTTTTAACACCACCGTTAAGGCTTAGATCTAGCTGTGGGTAATCTTTTTTAAGCTGATAAACTCGCGGATAATCAAGAGGAGGAACTTCACGATTCTCTTTCGGACTCAGACCTTTTAACCACGCTTTGCGAGCATGAATAATAAAATCGTCACACCCTACTTTATGTGATGCTTCAATAAGTGCGCATAAAAACTCATACGAGTCTTGCTCATCAATACCAATACGCGTTTTGACAGTAACAGGAATATTGACTTCACTTTTCATTGCCGCAACACAGTCAGCAACTAACTGAGGTTCGCCCATTAAACAAGCGCCAAAACGACCATTTTGAACTCGGTCTGACGGGCAACCTACATTTAAATTTATTTCATCGTAGCCACGTTCACCTGCTAACTTTGCACATTGCGCAAGCGCTTTAGGGTCAGAGCCACCAAGTTGCAGTGCAACCGGACCTTCGTGCTTATTAAAATGTAAGTAATCACCTCGACCAAATAAAATAGCCCCTGTGGTTATCATTTCGGTGTAAAGCACAGTATGTTTAGTCATTTTGCGATGAAAAGTACGACAATGGCGATCAGTCCAATCAAGCATTGGGGCCACAGAAAAGCGTCTATCCAAAGTACATTTATTCAAAGCAAACCTCAGGGTATTAAAGTTATTAAGCACAGCTTAAAAGGCGCTGCATTCTACACAAAAGCCTAACGGGCATCAATGTTAAGAATACACCTGTAAACCAAAGTAATGAGCTATACCATTTAAAATATTAGTCACTGCAACAGAGCTTAAAATAAGTCCCATTATTCGGCTTATTATACTTGCACCACTGTCACCTATTAATTTATGTACATGGGTTGCAAGCAATAATAAAACTAATACAACAGCCAGTACAGCAAGCATCATCGATGATGTCATTAACTGCTCAACCCAGGTATATTCTTCATTTCTGGTCATCAATACAGCACCTAACATAGCGCCGGGGCTGGCGATAGATGGAATAGCTAGCGGAAAAATGGCAGTCTCCATACTATCGCGTACACTTTTAATTTCAGTTTCTGGTTTACTTTCACCAAATATCATTGAAAGTGCAAAAATAAGTAATATGATACCGCCGGCTATTTGAAAAGCCGAAAGTGGAATTTCAATTGCGTTAAGTAGTTGCTCCCCCGCGAGCACAAAAAACAAGAGTACCAATGCAGACACGCCTACCGCTTTTAATATAACTTTACGTTTAAATTTTTCATCCTCACCACGTGTAACTGCAATAAATACAGGTACAGTGCCAATTGGGTCTATAACCGCAAAAAAGAATATAAATATAGCTAATAGTTCATGCATTACTGGGTTTCCTAGGTAAAAAGCGCTTAATAAAAACGCTGCAACTACAACACAGTATGTTAGTATAACACGGTAGCATAAGGATAAGAGTAATGATGAATATAGAATCACTCGTAAGTAAAGCAAAACAAGTTTGTGACAACCGTGGTGCACGTTTTACGCCGATCCGCGAGAAAGTATTTCGCTTACTCGCCAGTGCACAAGGTGGTGTAGGTGCATACGATCTACTCGAACAATTAAAAGTAACAGAGACAGGTGCCAAACCTGCCACTATATATCGTGCATTAGATTTTTTGGCTGAACTAGGCTTTATTCACAAAATTGAAAGCACTAATGCATTTATGCTGTGTCACCATTTTGATCATATTCATCCGGTACAACTATTAATTTGTGATACATGCGGTTTTGTTAAAGAGTTACATTCAACTGTTATCTCACACGAGCTAAATAATTTAGCTGCCGAAGGTGGATTTGTTGTTTCGGGACAAACTATCGAAGCTCATGGAAAATGTGAGTCTTGTAGAGCATCGTAATCCCCAAAGTTTTTCTCAATGGCTATACTCATATAGTTGTAGCCATTTCATAGCACCAATTTAAGAGTAAACAATATGAATGTAGAGTTCATCAATCCGTTTTTATCCTCTTTGATCAATGTATTAAGTACAATGGCTCAGACTCAATTAAAGCCAGGTAAACCTCGTATTAAAACGGACGAAATCGCCTGTGGTGATGTATCAGGTCTGATTGGTATGGTGGGCCCTCAAACTCGTGGATCGTTTTCAATTACTTTTGATGAAGAATTAGCGCTAACAATCATGGAACGCATGCTTGGCGACCGTCCAGATACAATAGATGAAGAAGTCACCGATATGGTTGGCGAAATAACTAACATGGTAACTGGTGGCGCTAAAAATTTACTTGGTGAAAAGGGTTTCGACTTTGATATGGCAACACCTATTGTTGTATCGGGTAAAGGGCATACTATTACCCACAAAAGCCAAGGTAAAAAAATCATCATGCCATTTAGCTGCGATGCAGGAAATGCAAATATTGAAGTTAGCTTCGATAAGCTATGAGTTGGCAGCAAAAAATAATTACATTAAAACCCCGCACTCGGGGTTTTCATTTAATAGATGACGAAATACTATCTCAACTTTCTGAGCTCTCACGCTATAAAGTAGGCTTGTTACACCTATTCATTCAACATACCTCAGCAAGCCTTACCATAAACGAAAATGCCGATCCTACTGTGCGAATGGATATGGAAAGTCATTTCAATAAATTTGTTCCTGAGCGCCAACCTTATTACCGTCATGATTACGAAGGTGATGACGATATGCCTGCACATATTAAAACGAGTACATTGGGTTGTGAGTTAAGTATTCCTATTTCAAACGGTTATTTAGCACTAGGTACATGGCAAGGCATTTATTTAGGTGAGCATCGCGATTGTGGTGGTTCTAGACGTATTGTAGTAACAATTCAAGGTGAAACAATTTAAGCTTTATTTTTACTGACTACCTAAAGTTTACTCACACTAGAAGTGCTCACTTCTAGTTTATAAATTTACCTTTCGCTTAATTAAGACCAACAAACTGTACGTTTCAAATTTAATTAAAATAAAAAGTTTAAATCATACTTACCTATACCTCGGTCGCTTCCTATCGATTTTGGGCAAATATCAGCCAGACAGTTCTCTATATATTCATAAAACAGATATAGCATTATAAAACTATAATTTACATATTCAGTTAAATTTTCTTTAAAAAACAACCGAATTCATAAAATATGGTTTTTTATATTTAACGGGTACAATGCAAATAAAGTAACACCTACATAACCAAATCGGTAATATTATTTATGATCGCTAAATTCAGTGAAAACCTCTTAGGTAATGATTATATTTGTTCTGATATTCACGGTCATTTCTCTCTTCTTCAATCAAAATTAAATGACGTAGGCTTTAATGAAGCTAAGGATAGACTTTTCAGCTTAGGCGATCTAATTGATAGAGGTGATGAATCTGAGCAGGCACTATTGTGGCTGGATAAGCCGTGGTTTTATGCTATTCAAGGCAATCATGAGCGAATGTTAATTCATTCTGTAAGTGAAAGTTCAGAGCAATGGTGGAAACGCTGGATCCGCTCTGGAGGAGCTTGGGCTAAAGACCTATCAGAAGAGCAATTGGCTACTTTTTGTAAACGATTTATCGAATTACCAGTGGCAATTGAGTTAAGTCTACCTTCAGGTAAAAAAGTAGGTTTAGTTCATGCTGAGTTGCCATTTAGTTGTGATTGGTTTGACGTTGTGGAATTACTAAATACAGTTAATCCTAATGAACTAGATGATGTATTAGAGACTAAACGAATGATGTGGAGAAAACGTCAGTCACTTCGAATGGAAATAGATCTTGAGGAAATAGAGTTAGTTGAAAACATAGATCATGTTTTTCATGGTCACGCGATTGTTGGTCAATATGTCACTATTGGTAATCGGACTTTTATGGATTTAGGAAGTTATCAAACAGGAAGAATAGGTTTAATTGAACCCAGTAAGTTTTTAGACTAACCTGCTAATTTTGATCTAATTCTCATTTTAAAAAAATTAAAAAGCATAATCTTTATCAGCTTTATAGAACTAAAAAGATAAATAAAATATAGAAAATATAGAAAATATAGAAAATATAGAAAATAAATTTAATAGGATTATTAGAGGTTTTAAAATAAGAGATTGGAGCGGTACACGAGGCTCGAACTCGTGACCTCGACCTTGGCAAGGTCGCGCTCTACCAACTGAGCTAGTACCGCA
>NZ_JADYXF010000093.1:0-4972 GCF_015864385.1 Pseudoalteromonas sp. SWXJZ94C | reverse complement strand
TATTTTGTTTAACTCAGTATTATATTTATTCATGCTCTGCTTTTGGGATAGATAGTGGTTTGGCGATTACTATCAGATCAAATTCAGAGCATGTTTTCAAGTTTTATTCCTTAAGATCCAACCTATGAGTTAATATTAGTTAGCGCTTTTACCGGTACATCAAAAAAGTCAGGATCGCCTAAATACTCTGCTCTATCTGCAAATACACGTTTACCTATTTCAGACAATAAATGCACATATTGTGTAGAGTTATGCGCTAAGCCCACTTTAGGTTTTTGTAACTCATACATTTTAAGCCATTGTAAAATAGCAATACCGCCTGAACTAGGCGGCGGCGATGTAAGGACTTCGTAACCATTCCAGTTTGCTTTAATAGGTGTACGTGATTTAGCGGTATAATTTTTTAAATCATCTTGGTTAATTATGCCACCGTGCTGATGCATAAATTTAGCAATAATATTTGCGGTTTCGCCTTTATAAAAACCATCTTGACCGTTATCGCGAATACGCTTTAGTGTGGCTGCGAGCTCTGGTTGTTTAAACGTGGTATTTGCTTTTACATCTGCAAAATAGTTTGCAAAGTTTACGTTTATTTTTTGCTCTTTTAAATAAGCTATATACTCGCTAACGCCTTTTGCTAGTTTTGGCGGAACCACAAAGCCTTTTTCAGCTAAAGTAACTGCAGGTTGTACTAACGTTGTCCACTCAAGCGTGCCATGCTTTTTATGAGCAAGCCACATACCCGCAACACTGCCTGGTACTCCACTGGCATGAATACCATATATTGATTTATCAGGAATAACGTTACCTTGCTCATCTAAGTACATATCACGGTGAGCTGCTGATGGTGCTGTTTCTCGATAATCTATAAAATCACCTTCACCATCTTTTTGAATAAGCATAAAACCACCACCGCCAATATTGCCGGCTTCGGGTAACGTTACAGCAAGTACAAACTGCGCAGTAATAGCCGCATCAATTGCATTGCCTCCTTGCTCTAATATACTTTTAGCCGCATCAGCACTAAACGAATCTGGCATAGCAACTGCACTTTGAGGTAAAGGCTGTGCCACCGCGCTAAATACGGTGAGCTGTAAAATAAATATACTTTTGACAATTAATTTTCGTCGCGAGAAAAACAATCCCATTGAATATCCTTAACTTATTATTTTTAGTTACTCATATTAATGCACGCCACTTATGTGCAGGTCAATATTTATACTGTCAATTTAATCATCATTAAACATTTTTTGAATAAAGCACCGCCGGTAAACTCCCTTGCTCGTCTTTATGTGTATAGTTTTTTATAAATTGTAGACCTAGTTTTTCCATTATTTTTATAGAAGCCGTATTATTTATAATAGCAGTGGCACTTATTGCTTTAACTTCATTGTTTTTAACAAGCTCGTCGCACAATGCTAATGCAGCCTCTGTAGCGTAGCCATGACCCCAGCTTGCTTGTTTAAAACGCCACCCTATTTCAATATTATTAAAGCGAGGTGTTTCACTAAAAAAAACCATAGGTCTTATTAATATCCAACCAATAAATGTATTATTTATTTTTGTCGTAATTTGCCAAAGCCCCCACCCTTTATCTTCATTTCGATAAGCAAGCATGCGAGGAATACCTTCATTTTTTATTTGAGCTAATGTATTTGGCACACCACGCGTTAAATACTGCATTACAGCAGGGTCTTGATCGAGCTCAAACAATTGAGGCCAATCGTGTTCATTCATTAATTTAAAATTTAATCTTGTTGTTACAGGTGTGTTCATTTTCATTCTTGTATAGTCCGTCTCGAATTAATTATTAGTCTCTAAAGGGGATAACACATGAATAAATTAGCAGGTTTAGCTTTATTAGGCACTTTAATTACATTAACTGGTTGTGAAGATGCGAGTGAAGTAAAAGAAGATGCAAAAGACAAAAGCGCTCAAATGCAAGAAAAGCTTGGTGATGCATGGGAAGACGTAAAAGAGACGACACACGAGCTTAAAACTGATGAATCACTAAACCAGTTATTAGACCAAAGTAAAGCTATGGGCTTAGACATGTACGATGACGGTAAAGAAATTGCTGTTGATGCATGGATTAAAAGCAAAGAAGCAGCTGGCGAATTGACTGAAAAAACAAAACAAAAAGCACAAGAAATTGCTGATGAAATAGAGCAAGCTCGTCAAGATGAAAAAGAAGGTTAATTTAACTTCTAATAAAAAGGGTAAGCCATGGCTTACCCTTTTTTGTTTTAGTTAAGTTCAAAGTCTTTTTTGAATTTTAAACCAAATTCACTACGATCGTTACTACGCATTACCCCTACAAAACCTGATTGCTGTAAACGTCCTACGTCGTATATTTCATTAAATACGTTTTCACCATAAAGCGTTACTTCCATATCGCCGTACGGGTTAGTATAAGAAATATTAAAACCAACAAGCTCGCGTGAATCTATTGTTTCACTCTCGTTATAAACTGACTGCCCTTGCATATCACTACGGTATGAGTAATTAGCGTTTAGTGCCAAAGTGCCACCATTGCTTAAATCCATAAAGTAAGAAGGTGCAATCATTACAGTCCAACGAGGTGTTAATGCTGGTGAATCACCTTTACCAATACCTTGTACACCGTCTGCTACGTCTGTAATTTCAGAATCTAGGTAACCCACTGCGCTTCGAATTGTAAAGTCGTCTGTTATTGCAACAGTTGTTTCAAGCTCAATGCCCTGTGCTTTAGATTGACCTGCATTTTCAACAATAGTAACAAAACCACCACCGGATGTTGGATCTGAAAAAGGTAATGCTAAATCAGTGTAATCAGTAACAAATACGGCAAGCATCATAGATACATTTTCGTGTACTTGACCTTTTAAACCAACTTCATAGTTAATTGCTTTAGTTTCATCAAATGAAGTAAATTGGTCGGGACCACCAAATGGACGCGGTGGAAAGCCACCTGTTTGATAACCTTTTTGAATTTGACCATACACATTCATATCATTACTGAGTTGATACGAAGCGTTTATATCCCAAGTAACTGCATCAAAATCGGCGCTTACATACTTACGCGCAGGGAATGATGGAAAAATAGCATCAGCATTTTTTTCGTCTTGAGAGTAACGTAATCCACCGCCAAGTGTTAAATCATCAGTTAAATCGTAACTTGCATTAATATATGCGGCGTATGAGTTAGTCTCTTGATTAATTTCAAAATTCCCATATCCACCAAATGATGGGGTTACTCCATCATTTAATAAACTATTTGGTGTATTAAACGGGCTAAATACAAATGGTCCTGAACGCGTAAATCCATCTTCATTAAAGAAATAAAGACCAGACACAAAGTCCATATTCTCAAACGTAGCATTTAACTGTATTTCAAAAGAATACTGGTCAGCACCACCCTCTTCAGGAAACTCTGATAAATTAAGTGGCGATGCATCATCATCAAGTCCACCTTCGTATTCAGAAGTACGGTAGCTTGAAATAAACTTTGCAGCGTAAGTATCGTTAATCGCCCACTCAGCTGTAAACGATGTTCCCCAACCTGAGTATGATGTAGATTCAATGCCAGCAACAGTTGTGCCTAAATCATCAGGATCAGATGGAATTAAATCTTGTGTTAATAATGGGAAATCTCCATTAAACACGTCATTTGCATCTAATGGCTCAGTTAGCTCAATAGTATATGGAGATTGACCTGACTCATTATCAACACCATCCAAAGAGAAAGTAAGAGCTAAATCACTGCTTGCCTGCCACTTAATTGCAACACGACCGCTAAACTCTTCTTCTTCGCCAATTTCTTTCTCTGGATTTGCTAAATTGACAGCTTCACCTACACCATCTCGAGTTTTATATGATGCACTTGCTGACATACTTATGTCATCGTTTAGTGCATTGTTAAAATATACATCGCCAGCAATACGGCCACGGCTGCCAACCTTTGCTGTAGTGGTAATAATGCCCTCATCACCTGGCTGCTTTGTAATTACATTTACTGCACCACCTAAAGTGTTACGCCCGTACAAAGTTCCCTGAGGACCACGAAGAATCTCTACACGTTCAACATTTGGTAAAGATAAGTTAGAACCCATTTGGCGACCCAGATAAACACCATCTAAATAAACACCTACGCCAGGATCTGTTGTAATTATATGATCTTGCAGACCAATGCCTCGAATAAATACCGAGGCATGAGCCGAGTTACCAACGCCATAGCGTGTAATATTTAAATTAGGAACATACTTACCAATATCTTCTAAATTACTCATATTGGCTTTATCAATAAGGTTTGCACCAATTGATGTGATAGCAGTTGGAGATTCAAACAGACTCTCGGTGCGTTTACGGGCTGTTACTTCTATTTTCTCAAACGCATCTTGCTTTGCTGTTGTTTTAATTTCCTCAGCATTTACTGATGTAGTTAGTGCAGCAAGAATTGCTAGGCTTAACGGTGAGAGGTTGCGTAGTTTCAAAGTATTCTCCAAAGGATATCGTATGATTTGTTATGCGTTTATATTTAGATAATATAAATTTTAAGCATAAAAAAAGACGCTAAAAAGCATCTTTCCTCTGGAAGGTCATTATATTACAAATTTGTGAATGAATGTATAAAAAAAATTAAAATAAAAATTCACTCACTCTATTTTAGTTACAATTTTTATTTCATAAACGATCAACTTAAACAACAACTTCATAACCAATAATAATGAAACTTATTGCTGCGACGCTATCATTGTGTGCTTTGAGTTAGAATTTATTTCATTTAGTAAAACATTCTAAATTTACATACTTTATTTTTTGAACCAATCCACACCAGTAGTTTTAGTTTTAAAAATAACGGTTCATAAATAATTTTTATTAAGGGTTAAATTGAAAATATATTCAGACTTTAATTACGCGGATTCACATCTGAAGTGCATAACGTTTAGGCGGCTTTAGCCGCCAAGTGATCCTGCATCAATTTTGCAGGCGT
>NZ_JADYXF010000092.1:0-5288 GCF_015864385.1 Pseudoalteromonas sp. SWXJZ94C | reverse complement strand
TATTTTGTTTAACTCAGTATTATGTTTATTCATGCTCTGCTTTTGGGATAGATAGTGGTTTGGCGATTACTATCAGATCAAATTCAGAGCATGTTTTCAAGTTTTATTCCTTAAGATCCAACCTATGAAAACTGCTTAATTAACGTATAAGGTGCATCGGCGGTTAGTCGTGTTAGCACATAGCCATAAGAAGAGGAGTAACTACCACGTTCAACTGCATTTGCCATATGCAGAACTATGTCCTCAATACCATCTTGGTTATAATCGCCCTTCGCCATTATTGTTAATCTTTGAATACCGCCACTGTTATCGTAATAAATAGCTTGGTCATCATTTACAGGTTCTACTTTTTTAATGTGGCTCATTTCTTCCCAGCTACTTGCTTTTGCTAAGCGGCGCTCGTCATCATTCGAAATAATTAAAGACAACTCAGGCGGCATTTTTTTTGGCAATACTGCACTGTGTTTAAATGAACCTAAAAAGCTTTCTTTTTAAGACTTTAACGTCCCCATATCAGCCCACGTGGTACATATTTTATTGGTAGCTATTAACGCGACCTGATCTTTATAATTTGCTGATTTATAGCCCTCTTGCAATGCCTTAGATAAAACCTTACAACTATCAACTTTAATAGCTGGCTTACTATCTAAAACAACTTCATAGGAATAAAACCAGTTTTTACTAAATAAAGCATTAACCTGCTTCGGCGTTTCTAAAACTTCCGGTTCCATAAAATATCCGTTAGTTTTATTCTCTAAACTGTATGTTGGAGCTATTTTATTTTCTTTTATATTTGCACATGCAGTGCTCGATACAACAGTTAAAGTGAGTAATACTGTATTTTTAATCATTTTTCGCTTAAAAGTAAATTGCGGACATAAGTATTACGCTCAGCCGATACATTTCTTTTAGTTAACCCAATAGTTGCTTTATAAAGTAACGTACCTTGCATGAAACTAAATCACACACCCAACTTAACTAAACATAACTAAACATAACTAGACAAAAAATTAAGATGAGGGTTAATGTTATGCTGTTATAGCTCAAACCTGTCTAAGGCTTAATAAATACGCCAGATAAACTAAAATCATAAAGTGTGACCGAGTTAGTCGGCTTTTCTTCAACTAACTCATTATTCTCAACGTTAATTAATCCATCAATTATATTGATACTGCTTACATTACTACTTAAAGTAAAATTAGGTAGTTCATACAGCTCCGAACCTATAAGTTGATACCCTTTCAATACTTGTAGTTTATTACCAGCGTAATACTTAATTAACGCATAGTCATTGTCATTTTTTTCTATCAAGGTTATGTCTGGTGTATGCCCCTTTAAACGTGCCGTAATAAAAGGAACACCTTCATTAAAAGCTAAAACATAGGTATCTTGAGTAGGCAAACAAATACCCGACTTATCTTTATGAAGCAGTTTAACTTTATCAAATTTGATTGACTGCATACGCTCAGTTTTATCATTAACTTTAATCGGTTCAATTACTTTTATGCTCAAACAATCAGAAGCTATAGATACATGGCTTGTGATTAATAAGAAAACACAAGTAAAAATTTTATTTATATTCATACGTCAACTCCATATGTTTGCCAATTATGTACCTACTCTTGGACTGTACCTGTTCCTAGAGGTGTATTGTAATATTTTTTCCAATATTTGACCTGGGCATTAACATCACTTGTTCTCGGTAAAGCTGCTGGGCTCTTAAATATACACGACGCTTTGTTGCGATTACCATGGTCTACACTAACTGGAATTTAGTTTTTAACTTCAGAAAGTACAAAAATTAGGATGGGTGTTACTGCAATTTCCCCCTATAATTAAAGAAAAGATAAATAAGACTTTATTGCTTTACTTTCGATTCCTTTGGCGAACCTTCGCCATTTCTTTTTCAACCGCTGCTCGGGCATCTTTTATATCCTTAAGAAAATCATATTGATATTTAATAAGACCTTGGTACTTTTCTCCTTTAATTAAATAAAACGAGAGCAACATAAAAGCTATATTGATAACTGTAGCAATGTGATAACCATTACCTTCTAAAATTATAAAAGACGGCAAGCAAATCACAGCTAAAAATAAAGCATAATATTTTAATATTTTTGCGCAAAAATAAGAGCCTTGGCTTACTTTGAAGTTTATAAGACAAAATGCTATACCAACAGAAAACAAAATGCCTAGCAGCCACTCAGGATTTGTATCAAAATACTGTGTTAACAATGTCATTCCTGAATAAACCGTACCCAAAAGTAAAAGAACTGTTACTAATAGAAATCTACGTAAAAACTTCCATGGAGGAAATAATAAAAATACCTCATCATTCTTAGACACTACTTACTTAACTCCTCATATATGCCAATTGCAAGTGAGTTCACAGTTCCTGATAGCGCACTACCACCTAAGCTAAAAAATGTTCAAATAGTATCTTTTTAGTTTCAGTCTCAATGCTTGAATGAAAGTTAAGATAGAAATCACTGTGATTTTTTTAAGTACAACATGTTAGTAGTAAATCATCACCCACTATTTAAAGTGGGTAATGATTTGGACGCTCCCCAAAACGGCGTCAATGCGCCAAACTGGTATTAACTCACACTCAGTTAAAGGGAACGTCCACCATGAAAATTAGCACATTATCAATTGATTTGGCAAAAATGTATTCCAAGTCGCTGGCTTTAATCCTAATCATAAAAGAGAGTGCAATAAACGCTTAAACAGACCTAAACTCAACACCTTCTCAGCTAATACCCCACCGTGCCGCGTCGTTATGGAAGCCTGTTATTCTTCCCACTACTGGGGGAGAGTATTTACCTCTTACGGTCATACCGTTGACCTTATTCCTGCACAACACGTTACCCCCTTTGTACGCGGTAATAAAAACGACAGTAACGATGCGCTTGCTATTTATGAAGCCAGCTTACACCCTAATATTAAATTCGTTCCTATTAAAACCGAAGCCCAGTAAGGAATACTCATGCTCCATAAAATACGCGAACGGCTGCTACAAAATCGCATTGCTGCAACCAATCAATTACGCGAGAAAAAACATTTTAATTGTGTCGTGGTCGCCACCGCACACAGACTGGCTCGATTGATGTGGACATTGCTGACCAAGCAAACCCTCTACTCACCTCTGTTTGTGCAAAATACACAGGAGAATACTTAATTATGCGTATTTTACACACCAATCACACCCGAGTTTACGACTTAAGACAGCCCGTCGAAGACATAGGTTTTAAAACCCGAGTGGGTGTTTGGGCACTTAAGTCGTAACATACGCTTATCCTGTATGTACTTCACTTATAATGAAACAAAAAGCGCACGCTAACCAAAGTTAACCAAATAAAGACTCGATATTTAATCTCGTTTGGGTGAGTATTTTTTAGGTCCTCTGGTACGAAGCTCATTAGGAGCATGCCGCATTATAACCATGACGACATAGCTCGAATATATGTCAGTACCTTTGTTTTTAAGCAAGCTTGTGACGCATCATTACTGTGAAATGGGATGCATTTTAATAGAATAAAAGCATCAACTTAGATGTTTATACATCGGCTCGTCTTGACTTCAAGGGAGCGTCCATATATGTCTTTGTTATTTGTTCTGTATAAATATAAAAGTAGGTCTCTTTGTTGGTTGTTTTTCTTATTCACCTGCTAATATACGATTCACCCAGCCAGATTCATCATCTCCAAGCCTATTAAATATATCCCTTGTTATTATATTCCCCTGATAAGAGTTGGCTTTTTCCAATAATAATAATTGGAATTTAATCTCTTCATCTTCAGCTTCTTTCTGATTATTGCGGTCGACACAATTGGCTGTTTCAATTACAGCTGTCAAAGATTCAATTACACACTTTTCTTGCATCGTTGGTGTTAAGATAAGTTCGAACACCGAAATAATTGAAAGTAATATATGGTATTCTGAATCTGGATTTTCTCTGTACTCTTGAATTAAATCAAGTAGCTTATCGTAAGCCTGTTGATATTCAGATTTTAACGTTCCAGTACACGCGAATAACCATGCTAACTCCAGTGCATGGTATAAATCATCTGATGGCTCTTCAATGTACTCCCAAGCGATATATGCTCTCATTGCACATTCAGTAGACAGAGCAACAGCTAATTTATGGGATAATTTAGGTGCTATCTGATGTAACGTATCCAAATATGTATTTCTCATTAGCTATTCTCCTTTAAATATTTATCTTGATCTTTCTTATTCATGAATTGATATTTTCTTAGTACTTTTTCTATATCACCACTTTTGATTAAAACCTCTCTGCATTTATCACAACAATCCTTTGTCGGACTCAAACCTGCAAACTCTTCATCTGGTTTTAAGCTGTTTACTGCACGTTGCTCTGCATGATGTCGTGTTTCACCAAGTTCATATTTTGGACCGCCTTTAGCTTTAATATATTTTTTGTATTCTTTATCTAAACTAGACAGCTATCTAAACTAGACAGCCACTCTGATTATACTGCTGCACTCGCGAGTTTTTCGTTGATTTTTCTATGGGTGCGTCCATTTGGATCTATTTTCCCGTCTGGGCGTACCATATTTACCACTTTGCTTTGAAATAACTTAATAGCCGCTACTGTTTTAGAGTTTTCAGGGCGTGAGCCTAAACGACCGTCTACGGTAAGTTTTCTGGTGGGTACTATGAGGGAAAGAAGTGAATTTAAAGCGGTTTGTACTGCTTTTACATCGTCTGGCTTATTTACGCCGCCAATACCTACTGATTGGATTAATTTCATTGCTGGCATCGAAGAGTCCCTTTCTTTAGTGTCAACCAAACTGGACAGCCACTTTAATTGAACAAACAAAACTGTGCCACTAAATTTGCTTTTCAGGTTCAGAATTAATCTTTTATTACTGGGTCGCTTTCATTTCATCTATTAAATAAGTCATTAGCCCTATTAAACCTGAATTATGCGCATGAGAATATCTGCATAATTGCAGTTTTAATTTTACTGAATGGTTTTTAATTTATGCGAGTAGCTTTTCGCAGTTGCTAATATTTGATCGCCGCTTTCTGTTTAAGTTTTCACAGTAACTTGCTTGTGAAGTTGGTCTACCTACTGCGCCATGAAATACGCGCGTAAATTGGGTTGTAAGCTTTAACCAGTTTTCGGGGGATATATTCACTCTTTCTAGCAAAGGCAAGTGTGTACTTTCAATATACCCTCGCTTGTCTTCTCGTATACAACGGCCTGTTAATTCAACAAGTTCAAGGTACGATTTAAGCTCAAACGGTAGCCCTTTGGGCAT
>NZ_JADYXF010000091.1:0-5448 GCF_015864385.1 Pseudoalteromonas sp. SWXJZ94C | reverse complement strand
AAAGGCTGAAACCAGTTTTAGTAAAGGTATGCCAGCAAAGCAGAAGAAAGCGATGCGCAGTACAGCTTATCTTGAAAAGGTATTGAATTTATAGTGTTTTTTCATACTCTTGCCCTGGTAAGTTATGTTGTTTGTTAGGAGCGAGGGCTTGTTAGCTGTTTATTGTTTTGCGTAATATTTAATCACGATAAATCAAACGTGGGTTAATTTAGATTCTCGTTTAAAAAAGGGCAGAGAAATTAATACAACAAGCCAGCACCTATGTGCTGACTTTTTATATATTTATAACGGCTTATTAATTAATAATATAGCTTCTTTTGCAGTAACAGGTTTTGATTTTAAAAAACCTTGCCCGTAATCACACTTAGTTGCCTGCAATATAGTTAGTTGCTCAGCTGTTTCTATTCCTTCGGCAACCACTTCTAATTTTAAAGATTGAGCAAGCGATAAAATGGCTTCGACTAGTGGGTTAGTAGAATCTTGAAGGTGATCTATAAAGCTTTTATCAATTTTTAAAATATGAATCGGGAGTTGGTGTAAATAGCCTAACGCTGAATAACCGGTACCAAAATCATCAAGGCATAATTTTACTTTTAATGGCGAAAGCCCCTCAATTATTTGTGTCGCTAGCTCTAGGTTTTCTATTAGACCTGATTCTGTAATTTCTAAGCATAAAGAGCCCAATGGAAGTTGGTATTTATTGTATATAGCATGTATTTGGGCAACAAAATCGAGGCTCGCAAAATGTCGAGACGATACATTGACAGTCACTTTTAAAAAACGATGCCCTTGTTTATGCCAATCTGATATATGTTGTGCGGCTAAATCAAGTAAGTGCAAATCAAGATTTATGATTTGGCCAGTGGTTTCAGCGATTGGGATAAAATCGTTGGGTGGAACAAAGCCTTTTTTAGGGTGATGCCAACGTACTAGAGCCTCAAAACCAACGACTCGGCTTGAGGAAATAGTAAAAATTGGTTGAAAGTAAAGTTCAAATTCGTTGTGTTCTATGGCGTGTTGTAAATCGTTTTCGATGTCGGCGTGAGTTTTAAGTTTTTGGCGCATAGCATTGTTAAAAAACTTAACTTGTCCTCGGCCTGATGATTTAGCTTCGTACATGGCGGCATCAGCTTGTTGTAATAATTTATATGCTTTGTCGCTTGTATTATCATTATATGCAATACCAATGCTGGTGGAGGCTTGTAATAAATGACCATTAACATTGATAGGTTTTGAAAGAATTACTTCAATCCGTGTAAGTGCTTCATTTACTTGATTTCGATGAGTGATATTTTCCATGAAAATAGCGAATTCATCACCACCTAATCGGGCAAAAGTATCTGTGTTTCGTATCGTACTTTTAATTAATTCGCATATTTTTATTAAAAAATGGTCACCAACCTCATGACCAAGAGAGTCGTTAATACTTTTAAAGCGATCAAAATCTAAATATAAAAGGGCATTACTTGTGCCTTTTTTAGCTCTTGCTAGGCGTAATATTGCATGCTTAATTCGCTCTATTAATAATGACCGATTAGCTAGCCCAGTAAGATCGTCATGAAGTGCTCTGTGTTCAAGCTCCTGGCGGACAAGTTGTCTATCAATAGCCATACTTATTTGCCTACTAACGTAGGTTAATAATGCGCTGTCTTGCTCGTTATAATGCAGTGTTTTATCGTAACTTTGTACAACAATAACGCCGCTCATTTGATCGTTGGTTTTAAATGGTACACCCAACCAAGATTCTGATTGCCTACCCACCATTTTAAAACATCCTTTATCAATATATTCTTGAAAAGACTGTCTGTTAAGTAGTAGTGTTTGGTCTGTTTGCAGTAGATAGTAAGATGCGGTGTCTTTTAGCTGCTCTTTAGATATTTTTTGATGTGCTTTAGTTTGAATGCCTTCTTCTACAATGTAAGCAATATCAAGAATATCGACTTGCTTATCGTACAGCGCAATAAAAAAGTTATCAGCACGTAATAGGCTATTAATAATAGTATGTAGTGCTTCAAAAAACGTATCTAAATTACTCGCTTTGTAAGTTAAATTAGCTATTTGTAAAAGGCTGTTTTCGAGTTTTTGCGCATTGTTTAATTGTCTTACGGTTTGTTGTAAATTATTGACGGTGTTAACTTGATTTATTTTGGCGCTTAATAAATGGGCAACCGTAGTTAATATTTCAAGGTGAGAGTTAGTAAAGTAATTTTTTACTGGGTGTTCACAGTCAATTACCCCTAATACTTTTTCTTTATATATAAGAGGGACGCACAACTCTGATTGTGCAGGACGTTCATCGGCTATATAACGGCTATCTGTACTGACATCGTCAAGTATAATGGCTTTACCTGTTGAGGCTACAAAACCTGAAATCCCTTCACTAAACCGGATTACCTTTCTCTGTGCTCTATATTTATAACGCTCATGGGCAATGCCCATAGATGCAACTTGATTTAATGTAGAGGCTGAGTCGTCGGCTAGGTAAATAACACAGTCAACAAAACCAAGTCTATTTACGACCTGTGTAGTGACGTATTCGAATAGTTCTGCAAGAGTATCAAGTTGTAATAGGCTTGACGAAAACTGATTAATAATACCAAGTTGTTCAGTTTTTATTTCTAGCGCTTTATTGATATCGATTTTGTTCGACATAGGCGATTATTATTTTTCTTATTATTTGTTAGTTCAGGTACTAAGTTAACTCAATCTGAATCGTTCTACAAAACAAAACGATGAATGTTTTTGATTTATGCAAAGTTTAGGTTCATTTTAAATGAGAGAGGTCGCTTATATCTACTGATTGGATAACTTCTACCCTACGTAGCAGACTATAGGAACACATTTGTTATCAAAATTAAGATGTGCTCCTTAATAGCGCTTTTTGCTTTAGCTGTTTTACTATAAATTATTTGTTTTACTGTAAGCCCCATACAGAGGAAAGGTCATCTTTATTTATGTAAATATTGTGATTATTTTTAATAAAATCTTTACTCGAAAACACCATATGCCTATGATCGGATAAATTCAGCCGTGGAACTAAAGTAATGACTAGTACAAATACAGACTCAGTAACAACATTAACGATAACTCGCCCTGATGATTGGCACGTTCACTTACGTGATGGCGATCAGCTAAAAGATACGGTCCGTGATATTAGTCGTTATATGGGGCGAGCGATTATTATGCCAAACTTAGTTCCTCCAGCTACCTGTACTGATACGGCATTAGAGTATAGAACACGTATTATTGCAGCCGGTCCACAAGGTAATTTTGAGCCTCTAATGGTGCTGTATCTTACGGATAAAACAACACCTGACGAAATTAAAAAGGCGAAAGCGACGGGTCAAATAGTTGCTGCTAAGCTTTATCCTGCCGGAGCAACTACAAATTCTGACTCAGGCGTAACTTCAGTTAAAAATATATACCCAGTGTTAAAAGCAATGCAAGAAGTAGGGATGTTATTATTAGTGCACGGTGAAGTGACTGATTCATCAATTGATATTTTTGATCGCGAAAAAGTATTTTTAGACACAATTTTAGGTGATGTCGTTAGCGATTTCCCTGAGCTTAAAATTGTACTCGAACATATTACGACTAAAGATGCAGTAGAGTTTGTAGTTAATGCTTCAGATAATGTAGCTGCTACTATCACAGCTCATCATTTACTTTATAATCGTAACCATATGTTAGCTGGTGGAATACGTCCTCATTATTACTGTTTACCAATATTAAAACGCAATATTCATCAACAAGCGTTAATGGCAGCTGCTATAAGTGGAAATAAAAAATTCTTTTTAGGGACTGACTCAGCACCACATTATAAAGATAAAAAAGAAGCAGCTTGTGGCTGTGCTGGTGCATATACAGCCCATGCAGCAATTGAGCTGTATGCTGAAGCGTTTGAAGACGCAGGTGCTCTTGATAAGCTAGAAGGGTTTGCGAGCCACTTTGGTCCTGATTTTTATGAATTAGCACGTAACACCGATACGATTACATTACACAGAAGCCCATGGAAAGTACCTGCAAGTTATACTCTAGGTGATTCTCAAGTTGTACCTATCAAAGCTGAAGATACAATTGAGTGGCAAGTTAAGTAGGTAATGATTAAATAGATAAGTAAGCAAAAGCCGCATTATTGTTTGCGGTTTTTTTTCGTTTTATAAACCATAATTTAAAAATTAAAGGCGCTTAAAAACAAGGTAATTTGTTAAATTTTGGATAAAATTAATGTCAAAGCCATATATCATACAATAATATATTTGCAACTTTTTGCTTTTAAATTAATCAGTTGAAGATATTTTAAAGAATAGATGTGTTTTTAATAAATATTTTATAATTAATAGAGCGAAACAAAAAATAATGTGTTAATCTTAACTTGCTTTGAGTTTTTATGTATTGAATTTACGGATATTGTGCTGCGTTTAAGGTTACCGGTTTGGTTATTACTTGTTCCTGTACTGTACCTCCATATTTTTGAGCATTGACTCGGGGAGGAGATTGCCATAATAATATGGCTGAATTTTAATTATTGACTTACAGGAAAATTTAGTATGTCGGTTACTGGTAAAGTAAAGTTTTTCAACGAAGCTAAAGGCTTTGGTTTCATTGAGCAAGAAAATGGTCCTGACGTGTTTGTACATTTCAGCGCAATCACTGGTTCTGGTTTTCGCACTCTTAGCGAAGGTCAAGCAGTGACATTCAGCATCAAGCAAGGTCAAAAAGGCCCTGAAGCTGAGAACGTAGAAGCAGCATAATTTATTATGTGAACCTTCGTTCAACGTGGTGAAACAGTCTTCTGTTTCACCATAATTCCTCCTAATACAAATCAAGAAATAATATTCAAATACCCTTCAATAGAAAATAATCAATATTATTCAAATACACCTCAATAAAAATCATTAATAACATTATCAAATATCTCAATAACAATAATTAGAAATTACATATTTCCTCCAAACCTCTGACCGCATCTAATATGTTCCTAATCAATAACAACCTAAAATAATAACTAAATTTAAAGCACATACTTTAGTTTATGCTGATTTATAAAAGGTAAGTGTTATTTATACCAAACTTTCAGAACGAGTTTTAAGTGAGTCGTACATTTCGAACTAAAAAGTTTGTTGCAAACTTAGGAAGCTAAGTTTGGGGGATAATGATAAGTTTTTCTCAATAGTTAAGTATCTAACCAACCATATTAGAGTTCAATAAACAACGGTATAAGATTTTTATTATTAAGGTTTTTAACAATTATGATAATTAATTACCGATCTAATTATGTTTAATCCTTATTGATTTAACAAAAGTAGAATTTCACCTAGCAAGTGAGTTTTTATGTCATAAAATCCAATTTAATAATGACTCTAATAAACGCGGATTCACATCTGAAGTGCATAACGTTTAGGCGGCTTTAGCCGCCAAGTGATCCTGCATCAATTTTGCAGGCGT
>NZ_JADYXF010000090.1:0-5531 GCF_015864385.1 Pseudoalteromonas sp. SWXJZ94C | reverse complement strand
AAAGCGGGAAGATGCTTAAAATCATAAGGCGTATCAGCACGTTCGCTACTAGCGATTTCAACAGGCAAGTCACCCGCTACCAGCGGATCCCCATTTTCATCAACAAAAATAGCGTTATAAGGGTCAGACACGTCAATCTTCCAACCTTCACCATCAAAAATGTCATCATTATTAACGTCATATCCAATATCGACAGATAACGTTATACCATCGTAGGTGTGTGTAATTGTTTGTTTATAATCATCATCATCTCGGCCTTGAGTATCGGGTATAACAGCAAAGCGCCAAACATTATCGCTATTATTTTCTGCAAGTTTATTAGCTCCTTGCGTCACCGTTGTACTTTGCAAACTTTCCGTACTTTCATTTACAACCTGCTCAGTACTTTCCGTTGTATCTAAATTATCAGAACCACACGCAAAAAGAGCATTTGAAATAACAACTATTAAAGCGGTTTTGCTTAAAGCCTTCATTAGGGTATTTACCTATTATTTAATTATAATTTTATGGCAACTTAGCTTCACAGCAGCCAAATAGAAATAAAGTAAATAAGGTACAGGGGAAATATTACAATTTTATGGAAATATAAATTAACAACAAAATAAACCAAACTGCCACTCAAATTATTAATGACATAAAAGTAAAACCAACCAATAACAATTGATATATTGATGAAAATCAATAGATTGCCCCACCAATCGTAGGGAAATATTTATAATTTAGACTTTATAAAATGACATAAAAAGCAAAGGTCGTTTTGGCGCGCCTTGTTTTTCTGATTTTTTATAGGGTCGAACACGTGTGACGCTCACTCGAACTTCGGCAAAGTACGGGCGTTAATAAAACTTGTAACAACATGCAAAATGTAAGAACTGACATCATTTAGTTTTGAAATTCTATCATTTATAGAAAATGATATTCTTATAGATTAGGAGCGATCGAAACCAACAACTAACACCAATTATCGACAACCTTTCAAAATTAAAACGTACTACTCAAGTTGAATATATGCCATATTCAATTAACCACCATTTAATAATGGTACTTTTTAGCTAATAAAGGATTGATAAGTGGCTATTTTACGATTTTTTTTAACTATTATTTTTGTAATATCTATCTCAGGATGCATCGGTGCAGGTGTTGTGTACTCTCATGATAAAGAGGAAAGTGTTTCTTTAACTAAATCAGAAGTAAAAAAGCAATTTGGTGAACCTATCAAAATAAAGTCTGGACAAAAAAAAGAAGTTTGGTACTACAAAGCTAAAGACGAAAGCATTAATGGGTTTTTTATTGGACTTGGTATACCCCTACCGCTCTTTATTAATGTAGATGAAAAAGTTATCGTTGAATTTGAAGGCGAAACAGCAACGAAATTAATATATAAGAATTCACAGCAAAAAACGGTTGGTGCATTTTGCAAGTTTGTACCAGCTTTGCATCATGGTTCAGATACTTGGTCTTGCCATTTGGGTACAAAGTCAGGGGTAACCTAAAAGCAGTAAACTGGGGGCACGTCTTGCCTTTTGCCACTCTACTTTTGAATGACCACTTCTGGCTGTGAGTTCGGCTAAGAGTATGAGGAATTATGATGTATGAAGTCAAGATTTGACCCTCGCGACTTTACAGGATTTGACCCCTTAGTTAATGGGTGACCCCTTAGTTCTTTTTATTAAATAAGGTTCTTAAGCAACAAGGGAGTAAAACACTTTCTCCCCTCGAGTTTTTCAAGTAACCGTGAAATATCATCAAATCAAGTTAGCTGCCCCTTGATATTTTTAATTTTCCAACACCTCAAATTTTTTGACTAATCTTCTAGTCTCAATTCAGCCAATTCTTCAATATACTCTAATTTATCTACAATAAATTGCTCAAAAGAATCTGCTACTTTCGTAACATCTAACGCTTCGGAGCTTAATTCAACAACTATCCAGTTATTTAGTGAATCAAATGCATATAAAATATCACTAGAATTGCTCGCAAATATATACATGCCTATATATTGCTCAATATCTCTTTTAAAAATAGTGATATATGATACGGGTCCATCGTCTAAATAAAATGTCGAATCTAAATCACCAAAACCAAATTCTGCAATAAATTCGATATAACTTTTTGGAACCCCCTCCCACAAACTTTCATCGATATTATCTAAAAGTAAATCTATTTCATCAATACAATCCCCAAAATCACCTTCATAATACTCGTTAGAAGTAATATTTTTAATAGACTTATTAATCTTTGTTTTATTTAACATAATTACCTTCCAAATAATTTTTCTGCAGGTCCACCTGCTCTGTGAATTCCACCTTGATGTTCTGCGCCTCTCATTACTGGAGTTATATTCCACCACTCAGCCTTACCACCAAACTTATTTTCAATTACGTGATGTGCGTCTTAATTTCTTATTTTAACATTACCTTTTTTATCAGCGACAACTTAACTAGACAGCCACTCTAATTAAAAAAATATAACTGTGCCTAGATTCTAATTGGAAGTGCAAATTTAGGATGGATGTCTAGGGTCTGTTGATCTTTGCGGATTAAAACTTGTTCAAACTAGGGGCTATTTAATCGCGGCGCGAGATTTGTAACCTAGTGGGCTAAGTCAAAACCGAGCAACAAAGAGTAAATAGCCCCTAGGAAGAACCCTTTGGGCAGCGCCTGTTTGGCATTAATGCTACGTTATCGCCTATTTATGGGGAATAACCACACTGTATAGGCTCTGCCTTGCCTAAATACCAAACAGACTGCTGCAAATTTAACCTTGAAAGATCAACAGACCCTAGTTTATTCTAAAAAAAGGTCTTAGGATCGCCTCTTACCTTTAGCTACTTTTTTTACCGCTTGCGGTATTCAGTCAAACTTCAGCAAAGAGCGATAAGCGGACATTGAGATTGGCCAAATATCGTCGTGAATTGATTCGTTAAAGTGTGTCGTTAGCGCATATATTCATGAAAATGAGTGCTGCGCGCATATTGGTTCATTTAACTTTACCTAAAAATTTAGTGATAGTAATGCTTTAGGTAATTTGTTAAAACTATATAAAGCAGATAAATGAGCATTAAGTCGGTAGAAATATGCACGATGAGTGCACTATTAAATTATTATGTGCCGCGAAATTATTATGTAGATTTTTATGTAAGGATGAAAAATTGGAGCAGTTAGTCTTAGAGTTTAAAAAGCATAAACGGTTTTGGTATCCAGAAGTTGATGTTTCAAAACTTAACGATCGTATCTTTGAGCTAAAAAATGAAGGTTGGATAGTTATTTCTATTACACCCAATAGTAATTGGCTCGGTGTTGTTAAGTCTTATAGTATTCTCTTGCAAAATAATTCTTAAGCTTAGTGTAATTGAAATATAATAAGTAATCGAATAAAGACATAGGCCTTACGATTTTTCGCCACTGGCACATTGTCGATATTCCGCTTTGAGCGATGAGCGGACTGTCAAAAATTATGATGTATGAAGTCAAGATTTGACCCCTTAGGTCTTAGGTCTTTATTAAAGATTTGACCCCTTAGGTCTTTATTAATTTCGTTAAGCGGTACTTGGTCATGGGCAACGCTTACCTTTATTTGGACTGTGGCGCTTGCAGGCGTTGCCTATAAAGTACTTATAAAAAATGGTAATAAAAAAATATCACTCGCAACTTACTAATGGGTTGATTTGCACTTGCTATTGTATATCCGCTTTATTCAATAGTTGATGTAAAAGCACTTTATTGGTTACTTGCCGGTGGTGTATTTTACAGCTTAGGCACCTTTTTTTACAGGGCTAAAAATACGCAATTTAGCCACGCAATTTGGCATTTATTTGTTATAGCTGGGTGTGTTTGCCATTATATTTCAATTAGTAATTACGTTTATTAAACTGGTATAGCCATTTAAAGTAGCCTAGTTTGATTTGTAATTTTAAAAAATCATGGATGATCAATGTATAATTTAAATCTAACACCTCTTTTTTTTATTTTAGCTTTAGTTCCATTTCAACTTTTAGCTGAACAACAGCTGCCCACTAAATTTGATAATAACCGCATCTTTCTTACTCCAGAACTGAAAGATGGTCAAAAGCTAAAGTTCTTTACAGATACAGGTGGCGGTTGGAATGCTATATCGAAAGAACTTCATCAACAATATAAATGGCCTTCTATTAAAAAAGAAGACGAAGGTAATGTGCATACACTGTCAAGTATGCCGGACTTTCAAGCTGGCTCAGTAATTCCTATTGGTGGTTTGCAAAACTTTATGGAGGGCTATTTATTTATAGTCCCTAAGGATGAACTATCAGTCGAGGAAGACTTCGATGGTTTTTTAGGTGCCCGATGGCACGCAGAAAAAATTATTAAAATTGACTATCTAAATAAATCTATGTCCATCCTGCAATCTTTAGATGAAATAAACTTATACAAATTCAAAAAGATAAAACTAGGTTTTCAAAAAGACTCGCAACAAAAATACACTACAGCATTTCCTAGAATCGAAATAGAAGTTCAAGGGATAGAATACCAAATGCTTTTAGATACTGGTGCAACATCAACATTAACGGATGCAGCGGCAAAGCATATGCAAGGTACATCAAAGGTAGTAGGTACTTCTTTTATTTCAGCTAGTATTTTTGATAATTGGAAAACTCAAAACCCAAGTTGGCCTGTTATTGAAAAGGCGGAGTCTAATACTAGAGAATCAATGATAAAGGTCCCTAAGGTTATGATTGCCGAGCAAATTACAGGGCCTGTTTGGTTTACACGGAGGGCAGATAATAACTTCCACAAATTCATGTCTTCAATGATGGATAAAAAAATAGATGGAGCTTTAGGTGGTTCAGCTCTTCAATATTTTGAATTGGTAATTGATTATATAGACGAGTCTGCATATTTAAAGAGCGAACTTTAAACAAAGGAGTCCATTTTGGTTCTCAGCCAATAGTTGTACGCCACATACATAATAAACACATAATATCGACACCAAAGAAGTGAGCTATGTTTAAGCTTCTCAATCAGTTATATAGTCCATTAAAGCCCCTTGTGAGGCTACACGTTTTACTTAAAAGCTATATTACTGAGCTCAAAATTTTACTTAAGGAATTTTTATGAATGAACTAATTGCATCTTTACATTTGGCAGTTAATAAGCTGATAAAATCAGTGCCTCAAATAAAAACAAATGGCGATAATTATAAAGCGGATAAAAATGAAAAAGACAACTTAGAGCGTACCCATTATTCGGTTTATCTTAACTATACAAATAACACAGATGATAAAAAATTCAACAAGTACATGAACTATGATGACTACATGCAAAAGGCAGAGTGGAAAGTTATTGCAGTTACTTTTTTAATTTACGAAATATTAAAAGCTCGAAAAAAGACTTCTTAGAACTTAATGATGATGAGAGAAAAATAAATGATGAAGCGTTACGTGATGGTCTGTCTCTCATTATATCTAAGGCAGTTCCGTTAATAAGGGATTTATATCCATTATATATCGACGATATAGATTTAGAAGTTGAACATCTAAACAATTTACAAATGAG
>NZ_JADYXF010000009.1:0-120289 GCF_015864385.1 Pseudoalteromonas sp. SWXJZ94C | reverse complement strand
GATGCCGCAGGCAACACCAGCACCGCTAACAGCAGTGGCATTATCGACACCGTCGCACCGGTGATCGCCGTAAATGAATTATCTATTGGAAATGACGGCACGGCAGTGATCAGCGGTACTTCAACCGAGCCAGTAGGCAGTGTGGTGAGTATCCTCATTACCGACGTCAATGGCATTACGTATCCACTGTCAGCCGTGGTGGATAACAACGGAGTATTTCAGACAACCAGCCCAACATTGCCTGATGGCAGTTACAGTGTGCAAGCGAGCATCACTGATGCCGCAGGCAACACCAGCACCGCTAACAGCAGTGGTATTATCGACACTGTCGCGCCGGTGATCGCCGTAAATGAATTATCCCTTGGAAATGACGGCACGGCAGTGATCAGCGGTACCTCAACCGAGCCTGTGGGCAGTGTGGTGAGTATCCTCATTACCGACGTCAATGGCATTACGTATCCACTGTCAGCCGTGGTGGATAACAACGGAGTATTTCAGACAACCAGCCCAACATTGCCTGATGGCAGTTACAGTGTGCAAGCGAGCATCACCGATGCCGCAGGCAACACCAGCACCGCTAACAGCAGTGGCATTATCGACACCGTCGCACCGGTGATCGCCGTAAATGAATTATCCCTTGGAAATGACGGCACGGCAGTGATCAGCGGTACTTCAACCGAGCCAGTAGGCAGTGTGGTGAGCATCCTCATTACCGACGTCAATGGCATTACGTATCCATTGTCAGCCGTGGTGGATAACACCGGAGTATTTCAGACAACCAGCCCAACATTGCCTGATGGCAGTTACAGTGTGCAAGCGAGTATCACCGATGCCGCAGGCAACACCAGCACCGCTAACAGCAGTGGCATTATCGACACCGCCGCACCAACACTGACTATTCAACCCGTCGGGGACATAAGCGACTTAACCCCTGAATTACGCGGCACCAGTAATGAGATAGGGGGCACTGTCACCCTTATTGTAACGGACGCAAACAATGTTATACGCACACTCACCACCGAGGTTGACAGCGATGGGCATTGGTTTATTGAAGTTCCGAATACCCTTGCACAAGGTGACTTTAGCGTACAAGCGAGCATTATCGATGCCGCAGGCAATACCAGCACCGCCAGCAGCAGTGGCATTGTCGACACCGTCATACCGGTTATTAGCGTTGATTTACTCGGCCTTGGCAACGACAACACCCCGGTTATTAGTGGGGTATCAACCGAGCCTGAGGGCACCCTCATCGTAATAATGATCACCGACAGCAATGGCGATGATCACCCAATTACCGCCACCGTAGATGCAAACGGTGAATGGCAAGTGATCAGCCCAGAATTACCGGATGGTGACTACAGCGTACAAGCCAACATTACCGATGCAGCAGGCAATACCGGCGGCGCCACACAGCTTGGTATCATTGATACACTCGCCCCCACACTCACCTTAGAGACCGTGGGAGCAACTAACAACAGCACCCCGATCATCAGCGGGACGAGTAATGCCCCTGAAGGCACCGTGATCAGCATTAAAGTCAGCGATATAAACGCCACAGAATCCTTCACAGCGATCGTAGATATGAATGGGGACTGGTCAGCAATTGTACCAAACGCCTTAACCGATGGAATATTGAGCATAGAAGTGAGCGTGGAAGACGTGGCAGGTAACAGCACCACCGTCAGTGAAAGTGCCACATTGGATACCAATGCCCCGAGCATAAACATTAACGCATTGGCAGACACAAACCAAAGCACCCCCACCATCAGCGGCACCACCGATGCTGCGGATGGGACAGTAATAAACATCACCTTCGTAGACAGCAATAACGACAGCAGTAGCACAAGTGTTATTGTCAGTGGTACCACGTGGAGTGTGGTTGCGCCTAGCGATTTAGCGGGCGGAAGTTACACCGTTACCGCCACAATCAACGACATATCAGGCAATAGCAGTAGCGCCAGCGTCAGCGGATTAATCGACTTAATCGCCCCAAGCTTAACGATTAACACGCACAGCGTCAGCAACGACATCACCCCAACGGTATCGGGAAACAGCGATGCGCCTCACGACAGCGTCGTGAATATCATCGTGACAGGCAGCAACGGCGACGTGCATACCTTTACCGCCATTGTTGGCAGTGAAGGGGATTGGTCAGCGCCAGTGCCGAGTGCCCTGGTTGAAGGCAGTTACAGCGTCAGCGCCAGCGTCAGCGATGCCGCAGGCAATAGCATTAGCGCCACGAGCACAGGGGAAGTCGACATCACCCCGCCAACGCTCATCTTGAACAACCTAGGGTCAAGCAGCGACGTAACACCAACACTCAGTGGCAGCAGTAATGCCGTTGAAGGCAGTGAAATAAGCATCACCGTCTTGGATGACGAAGGGGTATCACAAATCTTCACCACCGAAGTGGACAGTGGGGGTGAATTCTCAGTGGAAGTACCGGATGCACTCGCCGAAGGGGCGTATACACTTGTCCTCAGGATAGATGATATCGCAGGCAATACCACCACACTTACCAGCGCAGGCGTCATAGACACCCTTGCACCGAGTGTGAGTGTGAATGTGCCGTCACTCACGAATGAGGTCACCCCAGTAATAACGGGAACAAGCAGTGAAGCAAACAGCACCGTTAGCATCACCGTTACCGGTGCAGACACGGTCGTTCACGTATTCGACGTGCAAACAGACAGCGACGGTAATTGGAGTGCGACACCGCCAAGCGCGTTAGCTGAAGGCAGTTACACGGTGAGCGTGAGCATGACCGACGCCGCACAAAATACCACTGTTGTTAGTGGTACAGGTGAAGTGGATGTTACCCCACCGGAACTTGCGTTTACGCCACATTTTGAATTAGGCGCATTGGTGTCATTAAACGGCACCTCGGACTTACCACTAAACAGTGAAATTACCATTACCGAGCAACTTATTGGCGGCGGTGTTGGCATAAGTTACACCACCACCACGGATGAAAACGGCAACTGGTCGTTTATAGGGTTAGGTATTTCATTACTCGATGTTGCCTCCATTACCGCCAGCGGCACAGACGCTGCCGGTAATATTCGTGTTATCAACTCCGATAGCTTCGACACAACACCGCCGACATTAATCGTGGAAATAGCACCTTATAGTAACAGTGAAACCCCCCTTATTAGTGGCAACAGCGATGCAGGTGAAGGGGCATTGGTGACCCTTATTGTGACCGACAACGCAGGCGTATCACACACATTAACAACCTTCGTAGATGCCAATGGTGACTGGAATGTCACACCGATAATAGGACTGAGCGAAGGGCAAAGCACCGTTGAAGTCAGTGTTCGTGACAGCGTAGGCAATTTAACAAGCGTCACACAAACCAGCATTATCGACACCGTCGCACCAACACTGACTATTCAACCCGTCGGGGACATAAGCGACTTAACCCCTGAATTACGCGGCACCAGTAATGAGATAGGGGGCACTGTCACCCTTATTGTAACGGACGCAAACAATGTTATACGCACACTCACCACCGAGGTTGACAGCGATGGGCATTGGTTTATTGAAGTCCCGAATACCCTTGCACAAGGTGACTTTAGCGTACAAGCGAGCATTATCGATGCCGCAGGCAATACCAGCACCGCCAGCAGCAGTGGCATTGTCGACACCGTCATACCGGTTATTAGCGTTGATTTACTCGGCCTTGGCAACGACAACACCCCGGTTATTAGTGGGGTATCAACCGAGCCTGAGGGCACCCTCATCGTAATAATGATCACCGACAGCAATGGCGATGATCACCCAATTACCGCCACCGTAGATGCAAACGGTGAATGGCAAGTGATCAGCCCAGAATTACCGGATGGTGACTACAGCGTACAAGCCAGCATTACCGATGCAGCAGGCAATACCGGCGGCGCCACACAGCTTGGTATCATTGATACACTCGCCCCCACACTCACCTTAGAGACCGTGGGAGCAACTAACAACAGCACCCCGATCATCAGCGGGACGAGTAATGCCCCTGAAGGCACCGTGATCAGCATTAAAGTCAGCGATATAAACGCCACAGAATCCTTCACAGCGATCGTAGATATGAATGGGGACTGGTCAGCAATTGTACCAAACGCCTTAACCGATGGAATATTGAGCATAGAAGTGAGCGTGGAAGACGTGGCAGGTAACAGCACCACCGTCAGTGAAAGTGCCACATTGGATACCAATGCCCCGAGCATAAACATTAACGCATTGGCAGACACAAACCAAAGCACCCCCACCATCAGCGGCACCACCGATGCTGCGGATGGGACAGTAATAAACATCACCTTCGTAGACAGCAATAACGACAGCAGTAGCACAAGTGTTATTGTCAGTGGTACCACGTGGAGTGTGGTTGCGCCTAGCGATTTAGCGGGCGGAAGTTACACCGTTACCGCCACAATCAACGACATATCAGGCAATAGCAGTAGCGCCAGCGTCAGCGGATTAATCGACTTAATCGCCCCAAGCTTAACGATTAACACGCACAGCGTCAGCAACGACATCACCCCAACGGTATCGGGAAACAGCGATGCGCCTCACGACAGCGTCGTGAATATCATCGTGACAGGCAGCAACGGCGACGTGCATACCTTTACCGCCATTGTTGGCAGTGAAGGGGATTGGTCAGCGCCAGTGCCGAGTGCCCTGGTTGAAGGCAGTTACAGCGTCAGCGCCAGCGTCAGCGATGCCGCAGGCAATAGCATTAGCGCCACGAGCACAGGGGAAGTCGACATCACCCCGCCAACGCTCATCTTGAACAACCTAGGGTCAAGCAGCGACGTAACACCAACACTCAGTGGCAGCAGTAATGCCGTTGAAGGCAGTGAAATAAGCATCACCGTCTTGGATGACGAAGGGGTATCACAAATCTTCACCACCGAAGTGGACAGTGGGGGTGAATTCTCAGTGGAAGTACCGGATGCACTCGCCGAAGGGGCGTATACACTTGTCCTCAGGATAGATGATATCGCAGGCAATACCACCACACTTACCAGCGCAGGCGTCATAGACACCCTTGCACCGAGTGTGAGTGTGAATGTGCCGTCACTCACGAATGAGGTCACCCCAGTAATAACGGGAACAAGCAGTGAAGCAAACAGCACCGTTAGCATCACCGTTACCGGTGCAGACACGGTCGTTCACGTATTCGACGTGCAAACAGACAGCGACGGTAATTGGAGTGCGACACCGCCAAGCGCGTTAGCTGAAGGCAGTTACACGGTGAGCGTGAGCATGACCGACGCCGCACAAAATACCACTGTTGTTAGTGGTACAGGTGAAGTGGATGTTACCCCACCGGAACTGAGAATTATTCCTGCATTTGCAACAGGTAATTTGGTTTCTCTTTCCGGGGAATCGGATTTACCAGGAGGCTCTGTGATCACTATTACAGAGCATTTAGTTGGTGGGTTAATTGGCGCAACTTACACCGCAACAACGAATGCTGATGGCTCATGGGGTGTTGCAAACATAACTGTGCCTTTACTTAATCTTGCTTATGTAACTGCAACAGCAACTGATGCAGCTGGTAATATTGCATCAGTTAATACACTTGATTTTGATAACGTAGCGCCAGACCTAACCGTTAGTGTCGATGCTTTATCTAATGACAGTACGCCAGTAATTAGCGGCACCACCGATATGGGGCAAGGCACTGTAATTAATATAACAGTGACTGATAGTGAAGGAGAAAGCCAAGCGTTTACTGCGACAGTTCAAGCCGGTGGCGACTGGTCTGTTGCTGTACCTGCAGAGCTAGCGCAAGGTCAATATACCGTTGTTGCAGAGGTTAGAGACAGTGTTGGTAACTTAACAACGCAGCAGGCTCAAGGTGAAATAGACAGTGTTGATCCTACATTAATTGTGAACGAAGTTAACGCGACAATAGATACAACACCTACAATTTCAGGCACAAGTAATGAGATAGGTGCAGATGTAAGCATTATTATTGGTGGTCAAACACTAACAGCAACTGTGGGTACTGATGGCAATTGGCAAGTAGATGTCCCCGTAGGACTTGTTGATGGTGATTATACGGCGCAAGTAAGTATTACCGATGACGCTAATAATATCAGCAGCACGACTATTGATTTAACAATTGATACCCAAGTACCTATTATTGTACTTAATGATATAACTGTATTTAACACTAATACACCAATTGTAAGTGGTACTTCAACTGAACCACAGAATACGGTGGTCGATATAGTCATTACAGATAGCAATAATGACACACACATTTTAACCGCAATAGTTGATGCTAACGGCGATTGGCAAGTTACGGCGCCAAGCTTGCCAGATGGCAATTATGATGTAGAGGTAAGTATTACCGATGATGCTGGCAATCAAGGTTTGGATACAGGCTCGAGCTTTATTGATACTCAAGCACCAAGTATTTCTATAAACGCATTAGGTACAATTAATGACAGCACGCCAACTATTTCAGGCACATCCAATGAACCTGAAAACACGAGTATTACAGTAACTGTGACCGATGGAGATAGTACCGAGACTTACACAACTGTTGTTGGTGCAGGAGGTGATTGGAGTGTAGATATAACCGACGCACTGACTGATGGTGAAGTTACAGTTTCTGCAAGTGTTACTGATACCGCAGGGAATGAATCAGTTGCAAATAGTACCGCAACGTTAAATACCAATGCGCCTACAATCAATATTAATACAATTGTTGATACGAACGATCAAACACCAGCAATATCGGGCACAAGTAGTGCGGCAGATAGCACAGAAATTACGGTCGTTATAACTGACGTTAATAACATTTCACATACTGTAACTACTTCGGTAGTAGGCGGGATTTGGAGTGTTGATGCGATAAGTATTCTTCCTGAAGGTGAGTTTACTGTTTCGGCAAGTGTGACTGAAGGTGGCTTAACGAGTAATGCAGCGGGCGAGGGCGTGATCGATTTAACTCCACCAGCACTTAATATTACACCGCCGGTAACGTCTAATGACACTACGCCTACAATTTCAGGCACAACTACAGCTCCACAAGGCGCCATAGTCGCTATTTTAATTACAGATAGCTTAGGTGCAGAGCAAACGGTTAATGCTACGGTTGGTGCAAATGGCATATGGTCAGTCGCTGCAAGTACAGAGTTGAGCGAGGGCACTTACACGGTTTTAGCTTCAACAACAGATACTGCCGGTAATCCTGTAAACACAAGTATTACAGGGGAAGTTGACATAACAGCGCCAGTTGTGACCATTAACGATATTGTTGGAGGTACAGACTTAACCCCAGGTATTTCAGGAAGTGTGACAGGTGCCAATGTGGGTGATGCTGTTGCAGTGGTATTCACTGATGCACAAGGTAATGAGCACACTGTAAATACAACGGTTCAAACTGGAGGTATATGGTCTGTAGAGGCAAGTAGCTCTCTTTCACAAGGAGATTATTCAGTTGAAGCATTTGTTACTGACAGCGCTGGTAATACCGGGGACGCAACAAATACAGCAACTATAGATACCATTGCACCAGAGATTAGTATTAATCAAAGTTCATTAATACTAACTCAAGATAGCACTCCATTGATTACAGGTACGTCTAACGAGGCAAATACAAACGTTATTGTTACCTTTACTGATTCTGCTGGAGTTTCTCATCAAATGACCGTTCAAACCGATGGCAATGGAGACTGGCAAGCGGCTGCTAATAATATTTTAGCTGACGGTGTTTACAGTGTTAGTGCAACTATTAGCGATGCGGCAGGTAATACTTCTACTGACAGTAAAACCGGTGGCGAGATTGATACAGTAGGACCAGAGCTAACAATAATGCCTTCGTTCTTAGTTGGGGGCATACTATCACTATCGGGTACCTCTGATTTGGGCCCTAATGAAACTGTAACAGTAACAACTAGGTTAGCAGGAAGTTTAGTTGATAGTACTTATGAAGTACTCACCGATGTTAATGGTGATTGGGAATTACTTGGCTTGACAATTAATATTATAGGCTTGTCTACAGTCACAGCATCAGCTACAGATGAAGCGGGTAATACAACGACGATAACGACAGCAGATATTGATAACACAACACCGTTATTAGATGCAGTAGTTAACTTTGTAACTGGAGAGGGGGACTTACCAATAATTAGTGGGTCAACCGACCAAGCACCAGGCACTGAAGTGCTAGTTAAAGTGGTAGATAGCGAAAATGCAGTACAAGAGCTAGTTGCTATAGTACAAGCCGATAACTCATGGGCTGTGCAAGTACCTCAATCATTGGCTGAAGGTACATATAATGCAACCGTAGATATAGTAAATGAGGTTGGTTTAACAACAACAATCTTATTGACCGAGGTTGTAGATACATTATCTCCCAGCCTAAGTTTAGAAGTTATTGGCACAACATCGGATTCAATGCCAATCATTCAAGGTACTAGTGATCTAATTAACGGTGTGGTAAAAATTCAGCTTGATGGTGGCTCAGTAATAGAGACGACAGTTAATGCTGCTGGGGAATTCACACTTCAACTAGATGTATTAACTGATGGGCAACACGTTGCTAATGTGAGTATTACCGATGGTGCAGGAAACGTAGTTACCGATACTCTCGTATTTGTAGTTGATGCACTAGTACCTGTGGTGAGTATTTTGCCATTGGCTATTAGCAATACCGATATATTAACTATTTCAGGCAGTTCTGAAGAGCCTGAAGGTACAGACATTGATGTAACTATTATTGGTAGTAATGGCAACGAAACCGTATTTAATACCTTAATTGGTAGCGATGGCAAGTGGTCTTTAGTAACTACTAGCTTATCAGATGGTGTATATACTGTTTCTGCAAGTATAACTGACGCGGCAGGTAATACAGGGCAGTCGGTCACTGAGCTAGTAACGATAGACACTTTACCCCCAATGCTAGCGATTGAGGCAATTGGTGTACTTAATACACTAACACCTACTATTGAAGGGACAAGCGATGAAAAGGTAGGAAGTTTAATTACCGTAAATATTACTGACTCTACAGATACATTATATGTAGTTACCACTTCGGTATTAGGAGACGGAACATGGCTTATTGTTACTCCTTTACTTGCTGAAGGTGACTTAACAATTGAGGCAATAAGTACAGATGATGCTGGGAATATAACAACAGTTACTCAAACGGGCACTATTAGTACAACCTTACCAGGTTTGTTAATTAATCAAATTGTAGATACAAGCGATACAACGCCAACAATTACAGGTACCACAGATATATTAGCAGGTGACGTACAGGTAGTTATTACCGATAGTAGCGGTACAGCAACGACATATAACACCCAAGCTATTGCAGGTGTATGGACTCTAATACCTACAACACCATTAGCTGAAGGTGCCTTTACTGTAAGTGCTACAGTTGAAAACTTAGGGCTTACAAGTTCTACAAGCCTAGGTGGCATTATTGATTTAACACCACCAACAGTTGAAGTTAACCAGTTACCTGTTACTAATAACCCGTTACCAACAATTACAGGTACAAGCGATGCACCAGCAGGTACAAATGTGAGTGTTGTTATTACCGATGCTAATAACAATTCACAAACTATTACCGCTCAAGTTTCAGGAAGTGGCACATGGTCAGTAACAGCTACCACCACGCTTAGTGAAGGTAGCTTTAGTGCAATAGCATCAATAAGCGATACAGCGGGTAACTCTGCTAGCGATACTATGGTGTCAAGTACCGATTACACAGCACCAACTGTAGTGATAGACCCAATTACAGTAGGGCAAGATACAACGCCTACCATTACGGGTTCTGTAACTGGAAGCTTTGCAGGTGCGGCTGTAATAGTTATGTTTACAGATTCTGCAGGCGCTTCGCACAGTGTTCAAACAAATGTGAATGCTGATGGGACGTGGAGCGTGATATCAGCAGAAGTACTTCCTGAGGGCAACTACAGCGTTGATGTAAGCATTGTTGATGGTGCAAGTAATACTGGTACGCAATCATCAAGTAGCGCAATTGACTCAGGTATTACAATTGATTCAGGATTGGTACTAACTACAGATCAAAACCCAGTTATAACAGGTACAGCCGCTCCTGGTGAGTCAGTAACGGTGACCTTTAGTGGCGCTACAGAGGCAACTGAAGCAGTAACTGCTGATGCATCGGGTGAATGGAGCGTAACAGCTAATACTAACTTAGCTGACGGGGTGTACACAGTAACAGCTGTAGCAACTGATACATCAGGTAATACAACTTCAAGCGGTAGTATATCTGGATTGGTTATTGATACTACACCACCTATAGTAAATGATTTTGAGGTTGATTATTTACTCGACGAGCTTACAGGACTTATAAAGATAGCTGTTGTAGGTTTTCATGGCACTACAGATGCAGAGCCCGGCACGACAGTTACATTAGATAACTCGTTACTACTTGGCTTAAGTATTGGAAATAAAACAACGACAGTGCAAAGCGATGGAAGTTGGGAGTTTACTAGTATTGATCTCAACTTAGGTGCTCTAGAACTTCTAGGTTTAGGACTAAACGATGTCAGAATTATATTTGAAGACGAAGCAGGTAATACCACAACCATTGATGGTGAAGGTACTGAAATACCGACTACATCAGATATTCAATCATCTCCAGACACCAATGTACTAACTTCGTTTGGTGAAGAATCAGCATTGGATGAGACAGCGCCTAATGATGTATCAAGCAACAACGTATCAAGCAACAACGTATTAAGCAGTGAGACTATTGATTTAGGTAATTTAAGCAGTTTATCAATAACGTCAGAACAAACTGTACAAATAGGTTCTGCAGAGCCACTTAATATTAACGATGTAATTGTTGATTCTGATGCAGATCAGCTTGTTGCTCTTAAGCTCCTTGATGATGAGGGTTCCTATATTGAGTATAAGCCATCGCAAAATGCAGAGCCTGCAGCTACAACACCTGCAAGTGATGTACAAACTCAATCAGAGGAGTTGATAAAACACCTAATAGAAAATGGTAACAATCAAACTGATATTTAACATACGAAACCCACCTTAAAAATATTTAAGGTGGGTTTTAGTGCAAGGTTATAATGCCAATTTGATTAAAGTATTACTTAATGTAATAAGTTGAAGTACTCATTTTAATATAGAGCGCTTGCATAGCTAATCATTAAGCAAAAAAGCCCTACTGATGCTATCAGTAGGGCTTTTTATATAATCTAGGTTTAAAGCACTAAGCTTTTAAGTTGTGTACTAACTTACTCTCGGTATTTACAGATTTACCGGCTTGGTCGTAGGTCATTGACGTTGGTGCGCCAATTAATATCTCTTTTAATTGTTTAACACTTAGTTGCGCTTGGCGGGCAGCATGAGCATTAACATTATTTTGTTTTTGGCATTGTTCCAGCTTGCTGCGAACTAATGAAATTAAATCAGGTATATCTTCGGCTTGTTCATTATTGCTAGCTATCAATTTGCTTAATTCTTTATCGAGCGAACTTAGCTTGGTTAAAAAAGACATTTTTTGTTGGGCAATTTCTTTTAAACCTTCACCACGTCGAGACGCAATCGCGGTAAGTTCGTCATTCAATAAAGAATGTAAAGATGCTAAGCAATCAACTTGCTCATTTAGTTTAATCGTAATTAAACCATTGTGATCAGCCATAAACGTTAAACTCAAAGTCAGCTAAATTTTTAGCAAGTTTTTCACTGTCTATTTGGTACTTGCCTTCGGTAATTGCTTTTTTTAGTTCAGCAACTTTATCACCATCAAAACCAGGCGACTGTTGCGCTTTATCTTGTAATGTTTTTAATTGCTGAGCTTGTGGAGTTAAGCTAACAGAATCGCTTGCAGCCTTAGGTGTAGCAGACTGAGCAGCTTGTGTATTTGCATTATCTCTTTGTAAATCAACTTTTTGTTGCTTAGCATTAGTTAAAACGTTTGCTTGTTGATTACCTGAACTAACTTGATTAACCATAATAATAAACCTGTATATTACCCAACTTATGCCAGTTTATCGGCATATACGCAGGATACTTTAGCATAAATCTAAATTAAATATTCACTTGCACAGACTCTACACCATCTACTCGCGCATTTAAAACTTTACCTGTTTTTTTGTTTTCAACTCGTATTTGTTCACCAATGGTCCCATCCTCTAATGCAACGCCAGAAGTTTTAATTTTGAGCCCTTTAAGGTTTGCATAAATGTTTACTGAGTCTCCCTTACACACCATACAAATATGGCTAAGTAATATTGGCATACCACTTCTAATATTGCGTTTACTTCTGCTGCCAATAAGCATTTTAGGATCATCTAAATATTGTATTCTTACAAAATGAGTTGGCTTCATTTCTACGCTTAGGTGAGAGCTTGTAATGACTTCTCCTCGCGTTAAATTTGCACTAGCAACAACAACTGGTGCCATTTCAATAACTCTTACATGAACATATTGAGCCCAATTTTGAGCGTCATTACATTTTATTTGTAAAGTAACTTGCCGGTTAAAAGGTGGTTCACTATTTGTAGATAACTCGGGTGCCATATCACAGTTTCTATCAGGAATTCGGCTGTCTAATGGCAATGCACTTATTTGCATTTTATTATTGTCGATATCACCAATTTTTGTTGTTACATAACTTACAGCCATCTCTTGCAATAAATCTTTATTGAATATTTTTGCGTGAAGGGGGAATGCTAAACAGAGGCTAGCAACAAAATAGAAAACACTGTATCTTCTGACTTTTTTTAACAAACTCATAATGTTTCGACTATGCTTATGGTTTCAAACAGGGTATAAATATTTGGCGTCAAAAAGAAGACGCTCCCGTGATGTTATGTAAGCTTAATAAATAGAAAGCAATTATCGTTCCGTATTATTTGTTTTCTTTAGGAGATTTGAATGGCAGGTATTTTAGACTCAGTAAACCAACGAACTCAGTTGGTTGGCCAGAACCGCCTAGAATTACTATTGTTTAAGCTCAGAGGACGGCAACGTTTTGGTATCAATGTATTTAAGGTGAGAGAAGTACTGCAATGTCCTCCACTAACAAGTATGCCAAAATCAAATGCCTATATTCGTGGTGTTGCGCACATTAGAGGTCAAACTATTTCAGTTATCGACTTATCGATGGCAGTAGGTGGGCGCCCAATAGAAAACATTAAAGACAGCTTTATTATCATTGCCGAATATAATCGCTCTGTACAAGGGTTTTTAGTCGGTGGGGTAGAGCGTATTGTTAACATGAATTGGGAAAAAATAATGCCACCACCATCAGGTGCTGGGCGTTATTCATATTTAACAGCCGTAACCGAGATTGAAAACGAATTAGTTGAAATTCTCGATGTAGAAAAAATTCTTAACGAAATTTGTCCTGTTAACACCGAAGTAAGTGCTGAAGTGGCTGCCAGTGGCGACATTCAAAAAGATTTAGGTGAGCGAATTGTTTTTATTGCTGATGATTCTGCCGTAGCGCGTAATCAAGTAAAGCGTGCATTAGAGCCGTTAGGCGTACAAACAGAACTTGCTAAAAATGGTAAAGAAGCTTTAATCAGGTTAAAAGAAATAGCAGAACTTGATTGTAAAAATGATATTACAGAGCGCGTAGCGCTACTTATTTCAGATGTTGAAATGCCTGAAATGGATGGTTATACACTAACGGCAGAAATAAAAGCTGACCCTAAGCTCGCTCCATTACATGTTATTTTACATACATCATTAAGCGGCGTTTTTAATCAAGCTATGATTGAAAAAGTAGGCGCAGATGATTTTATTGCTAAATTTAACCCAGATGAATTAGCAACAGCGGTTAAAAAATGGGTTAGTTGTGATTAATTTAAAAAGGTGGCTTTAACTTGGATAATAAAGACTTGCAGCAAAGTGAATACGATCAGTTTCGTTCGTTTTTAGAGCAGCAATGCGGTATTGTTTTAGGTGAAAACAAGCAATACTTAGTTAAAAGTCGACTTGCACCACTAATGACTCGGTTTGATGTAAAATCTTTATCAGAGCTAGTGAGTAAAACGATGGGGCTTCATGAGCGACAGCTTCGTGCAGCAGTTGTTGATGCAATGACCACTAACGAAACATTGTGGTTTAGAGATCAATATCCATTTGAGTTATTACAAAGTAAATTATTTCCTGAGTTTAAAGAATTAAGACGACCATTAAAGATTTGGTCTGCTGCAAGCTCTTCAGGTCAAGAACCGTACTCTATTGCAATGTCGGTTGCTGAGTTTCAAGTAAAAAAGCCAGGCGTATTACGTATGGGTGCGCAAATTATAGGCACTGATATTTCTAATACGATGCTTGATATGTGTAAAAATGCTGAATACGATGCCCTTGCTTTAGCGCGAGGTTTATCGGCTGAACGTCGTAAAAAGTTTTTTAAAGATAGCGGCAATGGTATGGCACAAGTAAACGACACAATAAAAAAACAAGTCAGTTTTAGGCATTTAAATTTACTCGATTCGTATGCATTGATGGGCAAATTTGATGTTATTTTTTGCCGTAATGTATTGATTTATTTTGCACCTGAAATAAAAGCTAAAATTATTAAACAGTTTGCTCAAGCGCTAAATCCTAAAGGGTACTTATTTTTAGGTGCATCGGAGTCGATGGCTGGGTTAAGTGACGAATTTGATATGGTGCGATGTAACCCCGGTATTATTTACCAAAAGAAATTATAACGTTTATTCCTTCCTTCTAAAACGACACATTATGTGTCGTTTTTCTTTTTAATACATAACCTTACAAAAATAACTGTTCTTCTAATATAAATGGCTTATTTTTTGCTTTATTTAAGGCAAGTCAATTTTTTGGAGATGGTTATGGCTATCAGTTTTGATAAAGCATTAGGTGTGCATCCGCAGGCTATGTTGATCCGTTCACAACGAGCAGAAGTAATTGCAACTAATATTGCGAATGCTGATACGCCGGGCTACAAAGCAAAAGATATAGATTTTGCCTCAGCATTAAAAGCGGCAAGATCACACCAGCAAAGCGGCAATACAATGGTACGCACTAACGATAAACACATTGGTGGTGGTACTCGCAGTATGGGTGATTCAGAATTATTTCGCTCGCCAAATCAATCAGATACAGGTGATGGTAACTCCGTTGATATACAGGTGGAACGGAACTTGTATACACAGAATGCTATGGAGTATCAGGCAAGCTTGCAGTTTTTAAGCGGCAGGTTTAAAGGTCTGAATAAAGCACTCGGTAGTCAAGGATAAAAATTATGAGTTTATATAATGTATTTGATATAGCTGGTTCGGGTATGAGCGCACAAAATGTACGCTTAAATACCACCGCGAGTAATATTTCTAATGCTAATACGATTAGTTCTTCTCAAGACAAAACATACCGAGCGCGACAACCTGTATTTGCTGCTGAACTTACCAAAGCGTCAGCATCAGCAAGTAATCCACAGGGCTCCGCTGTTGGCGTTAAAGTATTGGGTATTGTTGAAAGCAACAAACCATTACAAATTGAATATAATCCAAATCATCCAAGTGCGGATGAAAATGGTTATATCTATAAACCCAACGTTAATGTTGTTGAGGAGATGGCTAATATGATTTCTGCCTCTCGCTCTTATGAAACAAACGTGCAAGTTGCAGATGCAGCTAAGCAAATGTTAAGTAAAACACTGCTGCTAGGTCAGCGGTAACCGAGGGTAGGTTATGAGTACCGATATAAACACATCTTCATCCTATTTAGACTCTTTACGTTGGCAAGATAGTACGCCAGTTTCAACTGAAGAAGAAAGTGATGCGTTAACCCAAGAAGATTTCTTCTCGCTGTTAACACAACAGCTGTCGTTTCAAGATCCAAGTAACCCAGCAGATAACGATCAAATGATTGCGCAAATGACCAGCTTTACCATGGCGCAAGGAATTAGTGATTTGAATTCAAACTTTGAATCACTTGCCACATCAATGACCTCAAACTCAGCGCTACAAGCGTCGACGTTAGTAGGTAAACAAGCGTTACTAGAATCTAATACATTAGATTTAAATGAAACAGATGACGCAAAAGGTTCTATTGTTGCTGAAAACCCTGTTGAAAGTTTAACGTTGCGCGTTACCGATGCATCAGGTCAATTAGTGCGAAGCATTGATTTAGGATCTCAGTCTGCAGGCGCAGTACGCTTTGCATGGGATGGTAAAAATGATGCAGGTGAACGTTTACCTGAAGGTGAATATACAGTATCTGCTGAAGGCAGTACTAATGGTGAGTTTTCAAGCTTACCAATAGCAACGTTTAAAAATATTGAGAGTGTTAATATTAATGGCTCCAGCGGCATAATAATTAATACTAAAGAAGGTGCGGTTAGGCTGACAGATGTAGCAGAAATCGCGTAAAAATTTTAAGTATATTTCGCCTGTCAGCAGGCTAAAAATTAACAGGTTAAAGGTGAATTATGAGTTTCAATATTGCATTAACCGGCCTAGCTGCCGCTCAAAAAGATTTAGACGTTACTGCAAATAACATTGCAAACGTTAATACTACTGGCTTTAAAGAATCACGTGCTGAGTTTGCTGATGTATATGCATCATCTGTATTTAGCGCAGGAAACACTAAAAATGGTGACGGCGTGCAAACGACTACGGTTGCTCAGCAATTTCACCAGGGTTCATTACAATTTACTAATAACTCACTTGATTTAGCAATCACGGGCGAAGGTTACTTTGCGATGAGTGAAGATTTAGGTTCGCAAGACTTTTCATATACGCGTGCCGGTGCATTTAAATTAAATGAAGACAACTTTGTAGTGGATGCAAAAGGTAACTTTTTACAAGGGTTTCCGGTAGACGAATCAACAGGTGATACAACATCTGTAAGTTTGAGTACATCATCTCCATTACAAATACCAGATTCTTCAGGATCGCCACGTGCAACAACTCAAATATATTCGTCATTTAATTTAGATTCACGTAGTACGCAGCCAACAGTTACGCCTTTTGACTCAGGTACGAGTGCTTCTTATAACAGTTCTACATCAACAACTGTTTATGATTCGTTAGGTGAAGCACACGTTTTACAATTATATTTTGTGAAAACAGATCCTGCTACTACAGCAAATACATGGGAAGTTTACGGAACATTAGACGGTAAAAATTTCGATGCTAGTGGAACTGAAACAGCGGCTGGTGCTCATTCTCCTATCGACACACTTGCTTTTACATCGGCAGGTTTGCCAGATGTAACGTCTCCAGCTACAACGTTTGATGATGTTGCCTTAGCTTCAGGTGCGGCAGCAGGAATGAGCACTCTATTAGATAACGGTGCTAGTTTTTCTGAAAATATAAATGTAAGTTGGCGCGATGAAGCCGGCTCAGCAAATAAAATACCAACTCAATATGCAAGTAGCTTTGAAGTAAAAGCACTTGAGCAAGACGGTGCAACAGTTGGTCGTTTAGCCGGTATTGATATTGGTACCGACGGTAAAGTAGTTGCATCTTATAGTAATGGCGACTCAACATTTTTAGGTCAAGTAGCAATGGTGCGTTTTTCAAACTCACAAGGTTTGCAACAAGTAGGTGATACTTCTTGGAAATCAAGTTTGACATCTGGCGAGCCAATGGCGGGTGAACCAAACTCTGGTACGTTAGGGTCTATTAACTCATCAGCACTTGAGCAATCAAACGTTAATTTAACAAATGAACTAGTTGACTTAATTAGTGCTCAGCGTAATTTTCAGGCTAACTCTCGAGCGCTTGAAGTTAACTCTACAATTCAGCAAACTATTTTACAGCTGCAATAAATTAAACGTTCTACAGTTAAATATTTTAGGCTGCATTTTTGCAGCCTTTTTTGTTTCTACTGTTTATTTTATCGCCTCAATGTTGTGTCAATTTTAATCTGGCATCTATTTTGCATTTGTTAAGTCAGAGATTTTTTATGTGAGTCGATGTTATGGACAAAATGGTCTACATTGCGGCGTCTGGCGCCAAGCAAAGCCTACAAGGATTAGCGCTTAAAGCCAATAATTTGGCGAATGCCAATACAACGGGTTTTAAAGCTGATTTTGCTCAAGCGCGTTCTATGCAAGCATTTGGTGAAGGCTTACCTACACGCGTATTTTCTATGCAAGAACGTCCAGGTTCAAACATGACATCGGGCGGGATTATTCAAACAGGGCGAGACCTAGATATTGCAATGAGCGATAACGCATGGCTCAGCGTGCAAGATGAATCCGGCAACGAAGCTTACACAAAGGTAGGTACGCTAAACATAACAGCCGAAGGCATGTTAGTTACTAGTGGTGGTCGTCAAGTTATTGGCGAAGGTGGTCCGGTTATATTACCTGTGCCAATTGAAAAAATTGGTTTTAGTGAAGACGGTACTATTCAAGTTCGACCTCAAGGCGCACCCGCTAATTTTTTAGAAGAAGTCGATCGTTTAAAAGTAGTTGAAGCCAATGGCTCTCAGCTCGAAAAAGGTAACGATGGCTTATTCAGACCAAAGCCTAATCAAACGGTTGATACCTCAGCCAATGTAAAAGTATTAAGTGGTAGTTTAGAAATGTCGAATGTGAATCCGGTTCACGAAATGGTCGACATGATCAGCCATCAACGCCAATTTGAATTACAAGTAAAACTAATGAAAACAGCTGAAGAGATTGATAAAACGCAAGATCAGCTGTTACGCGTAGTTTAACTTTAAAATGAGGACACTATTATGAATCCTGCATTGTGGATCAGTAAAACAGGGCTTGACGCTCAACAAACCGATATATCGGTTATTTCAAATAACTTGGCAAATGCGAGTACGGTTGGTTATAAAAAAAGCCGTGCCGTATTTGAAGATTTACTTTATCAAAATATAAATCAGCCGGGCGGACGTTCATCGCAAGACACCGAAATGCCATCAGGGTTAATGTTAGGTGCTGGTGCAAAAGTGGTTGCTAACCAAAAAAACTTTTCACAAGGTAATATGTTAACCACCGAAAACTCATTAGATTGGATGATTTCGGGCTCTGGTTTTTTTGAAGTACTCCAACCAGATGGCAACATTGCTTATTCTCGCAATGGGCAATTTACTACCGATGGCGACGGAAGAGTTGTTACATCGGGCGCAGGTTATGTTGTTCAACCAGAAATGAATGTACCTGACGACGCGCAATCAATCACAGTTTCTCAAGACGGCGAAGTGTCAGTACGTGTTGCAGGACAAGCCGATAACGTTGTTATTGGGCAAATTACAATAAGTGACTTTATTAATCCATCAGGTCTTGAGCCTATAGGGCAAAACCTTTACACCGAAACCGCAGTAAGTGGTGCGCCAGTGCAAGGTAACCCAGGTGTTGATGGCTTAGGTACTATTATTCAGGGTTCACTTGAAACATCAAACGTAAACGTAACTGAAGAATTAGTAAACCTAATTGAAACACAACGTATTTATGAGATGAACTCAAAAGTAATTTCGGCAGTTGACGAAATGATGAGTTACATCAATCAACAGTTATAAGGTTTAGGGGTGAACATGCGTAATATTATGTTATTTGCAGCAGGTACTTTATTTTTAAGTGGTTGCGTATCAACACAAAATAGTGAAGTGGTGCAAGACGACCCTTACTACGCGCCAATGTACCCTGAGCCAAATATAGAGCCCGTTGTTGCAACCGGTTCATTGTTTAACACAAACGTATCTAACGATTTATACGCAGACAGAAAAGCGCTGCGAACTGGCGATATTATTACGGTTAAATTAGAAGAGTCGACTCAAGCCACAAAAGCGGCAAAAACAGAAACAGACAAAGAAACCGAGGCAAGCCTTGACCCCGTAATTGGTTTTGGCGGCTTACCGGTTAATATTGGTGGCGACAGCATTCAGTTTGGTATTGGTAGCGACTCCTCATTTACGGGTGATTCAAAATCAAACCAATCAAATAGTTTAGTGGGCGACATATCAGTAAATGTAATGCGTGTTTTGCCAAATGGTAACTTAGTTATACGCGGCGAAAAATGGCTAACACTAAATACAGGCGAAGAGTTTATTCGTTTAGAAGGTTTAGTGCGCCCGCAAGATGTAAGTTCAGACAATACAGTTGAGTCAAACCGAATCGCCAATGCGCGTATTCAGTACTCAGGTAAAGGGCAAACCCAAGAGGCACAAAGTCCTGGTTGGTTAACACGCTTTTTTAGTAGCTCGCTTTTTCCTTTTTAGAGGACATTCATTATGAATGGATTTAAAGTTTTTTGTTTAATCGCTTTACTAGGTTGCCAATTTTCGGCAAATGCAGAGCGTATTAAAGATGTCTCTATGGTTGAAGGCGTTCGCTCTAACCAACTAGTTGGTTATGGTTTAGTGGTCGGTTTACCTGGCACTGGAGAGCAAAGCAAGTTTACTCAACAGAGCTTTATGGGCATGTTAAGTAACTTTGGTATTACATTACCTTCTACTTTAAGCCCTAAAATTAAAAATGTAGCGGCAGTGGCCGTACATGCTGAGTTACCAGCATTTAGAAAGCCAGGGCAAACAATTGATATTACCGTATCGTCTATCGGTAGTGCGGGTAGTTTACGTGGTGGCACGCTAATACAAACATTTTTAAAAGGGGTTGATGGCAATGTATATGCCATTGCACAAGGCAGTCTTATTGTAGGTGGTTTAGGTGCACAGGGTTTAGATGGCAGTAAGGTTGTTATTAATACCCCCACGGTTGGTCGAATTCCTAATGGAGCAACGGTTGAGCGCGCTGTTAAAAGTCCGTTTTTGCAAGGTGACTACATTACCTTTAATTTAAATCGCCCTGATTTTACAACAGCAAAACGCCTTGAAGAAACAATTAACAACCTAGTTGGTCCTAACAGCGCACAAGCGTTAGATTCTGTTTCTATTCGTGTACTAGCCCCAAGAGATGCATCGCAACGCGTATCGTACTTATCAACGCTCGAAAACTTAGAGTTTAAACCGGCCGATATGGCTGCAAAAATTATTGTTAACTCGCGTACAGGTACCATTGTTATTGGTAAAAACGTAAAATTACAACCTGCAGCTATTACGCACGGTGGTTTAACCGTCACTATTTCTGAGCAACAAAACGTATCGCAGCCAAACCCATTAAGCGAAGGTCAAACCGCAGTAACACAACAAAGCATTATTGATGTAAAGCAAGATGATTCTCGTGCATTTGTATTTAATCCAGGTGTAAGCTTAGATGACCTAGTACGCGCAATTAATGAAGTTGGTGCGGCACCAGGCGACTTAATGGCTATTTTAGAAGCACTAAAAGAAGCGGGTGCAATTAACGGACAACTAGTTGTAATATAAAAACAAAGTTAGCCCTTGCAGTTTACTTGCTAGGGCTAAGCTAAAAAACCTCATTTATAATCCACTTATAAATTCAAAAACACATCAACTGGCTCAATTTTTGCATTTTTAACTGCATTATTCATTATTGTGTCAAAAAGCTGATGGAAACAAATCATCTCGATAAACAAAACTTTTTTGATTTAGGCAACTTAAACTCACTTCGTAAAGAAGCCTTAACAAGTGGCGATGCATCAACAGATGCCTCTAAAGCTGCACTCAAAAAAGCGGCGGCACAATTTGAAGCTATTTTTACGCAAATGCTGCTTAAAAGTATGCGTAAAGCAAACGAAGCGTTTGAAGACAAAGAAAGCCCATTTAACTCAAGCGGCGTAAAATTCTTCCAAGAAATGCACGATCAACAGCTCTCAACAGAACTCTCATCAAATGGTTCATTAGGGCTTGCTGACTTAATTGTTCAGCAGTTATCTCCCGATGGTAAAAAGTTTATGCCGGGCTCTGTACTAAGAACCACTAACGATATTTTTAGCGATAAAAGCATCGGTTCTGCACCTTCTTATGAGCAAGCCGAGAAAAAGGCAGAGCCTATAGTTAATAGCGTTGAAGCAAGTACCGAAAAGCCAAAAGCAACTGCACCTGCATTCGAAACCGCCGAAGAGTTTGTAAGTTCAGTATGGGAGCATGCAAAAACAGCAGCTAAAAAAATAGGTTTAAACCCAGCTGTAATGGTTGCACAAGCGGCGCTTGAAACTGGTTGGGGCAAACATATTATTAATAAAAGCGATGGCAATAGCTCAAATAATTTATTCAATATTAAATCGGATAAAAGTTGGGAAGGTGAAAAAGCCAGCAAAGTAACTCTCGAATTTGAACAAGGTACGGCTGTTAAAAAACAAGCCAGCTTTAGAGCCTACGATTCAATTAAAGAGAGCGTAAACGACTTTGTTGATTTTTTGACGCAAAACCCTCGTTATAAAGAAGCACTACAAAATACAGCAAAGCCGAGCGACTTTTTAGATTCACTACAAAAAGCAGGTTATGCAACCGATCCAAATTATGCCAGCAAAATAAAACAGGTACTTAACAGTACTGAATTAAAAGACATTGCGGCAAATGTGATCCGCCAAGGAGTAAAGTAACATGTCGTATGATTTACTAAATATTGCCAGTTCAGGAGTAAGAGCAAGTTCTGAGTTACTGCAAACGACAAGTAAAAATATTGCCAACGTAAATACCGAAGGCTATGTACGCGAACGCACAGAATTTACAACCACAATAGATAATCAAGTAGGGCAAGGCGATACCTACCGTTTACTTAATCAATTTGCTCAAGAGCAGTTAAACAGAGACACCTCTAATAAAACGTTTTTTGATCAATTTGTAACAGAAGCAAATAGAGTCGACACCTTATTTTCAGAAGAAGCAAACAGCTTATCTACAGGTATAAATTCGTTATTTAATAACGTACAAGAAGCGCTTAACCAGCCATCGTCAACGCTTGCTCGCTCTTTGGTTATGACAGATGCGCAAAGCTTAATAAATCAAATGGATAGGTTATCAGGTATTGTGTTCGATCAGCAAAGTGTAGTGAACGAACAGCTAGAAATATTCTCAGATGAAGCTAATGCGCTTATTCAAAATATTAGCTCTTTAAACCAAAATATAGCCGCTGTAAATGGGACCAGTAATGCCGCCGATGCCAGCTCAACTTATAACGAACGCGACAAAGCAATACGTGACTTGTCAGAGTTAATTGATATTGAAACACTTGATGGTCCAAATGGCGAAAAACTTGTATTTATGGGAACAGGTGAAGCCGTTGTAATGCAAAGTGGCTCGTTTAATTTATTTTCTATGACGGGCGATCCCGATCCTAATTTTAAAGAGCTAACGCTAGATGTTAATGGTGGCAAGGCTGTGCCTCTTGAAATAGATGCTAGTAAATTAAAAGGAAAAATTGGCGGTTTACTCGCATTTAGAGACGATATTTTAGTGCCAGCACAAAACCAAATTGGTCAAATGGGCTTAGCTATAGCTGATGCATTTAACGAACAAAACAAACTAGGTATGGATGCAAACGGTGAGCTAGGTGGAGATATATTTACCATACCTACAGTGAATGCTTTTGCTTATCAAAGTAATAGCAGCGGTGTTACAAGTATGACAGCCACGGTTGAACCCGGTAAAGGTGATGAATTACCTGCCAGCGATTTTATTATTACCTACACAGCTAATCCTAACGAAGTAAGTATTCAGGCAATTGATAATAAAGGCGAGTTAATTGGCACGCCATCACTTGCAGATACAACGAGTGGTGTAATCAATGCATCATCAATGATCAATGGTGACGAGTCTTTTGGATTACAAATAGCAATTACTGGTGCGGGTGCTGCTGGCGATCAATTTCAAGTAAAACTGAATTCTCAAGCGGCTACGAGTATATCGCTTGCAACAGGGCGTGGAGAAGAACTTGCACTGGCGTCACCAATTAGAACAGCTAACGATTTAAATAATACCGGAACAGCCACTATTTCTGCAGGCGAAGTAACCGATGTAACAACGGGGAGTTTTACTTCAGACCCTTTAGCGTTAACTAACGGCAGTATTTCTTTAGTTAAAACGGGAAACCTAAACGAATATCAAATTTCGGATGGAAGTAATACCGCAACAACAATTATTATTCCACCGCCAGGTAATAATGTCTTAGCTCAAGCAGGAGCGCCGTATAGTGATTATGGTTTTGATTTTAATATAGAAGGCACTCCGGCAACCGGCGATACGTTTACACTAGAACTTAATGAAGGTGGCTTTGACGATAACCGAAATGGTTTAAAGCTTGCTGAATTGCAAAATGGTGAACTGGTACGTCAAAATGTTGTTACAACCTCCACCGCCGACAACCATAAAACATTTAACCAAGCCTATGCTGGTATGGTTACCGATATAGGTGTAGTGACAGGGCAAGCAATTACAAGTGGAGCCGCATTTGATGCTCTTGCACAGCAATCTGAAGCTTGGTATGAATCACTTTCAGGGGTAAACCTTGATGAAGAAGCTGCAAATTTACTGCGTTTTCAGCAGTCTTATGCAGCATCAGCGCAGGTTTTATCTGCTGCGCGTTCTATTTTTGAAACTTTACTTAGTGCTGCGAGGTAATTATGCGTTTATCAAATAATTTAATGTATCAAAGCAGTATTAATAAAATACTGGACGGGCAGCAAGGTGTAGCCAATGCACAAGAACGAGTTAATACAGGTCAAAAATATTTAACAACGTCTGAAGCACCAGCAGATATTTCACAAGCAATGCTGTATTCAAATAAAATACAAACCAACGAGCAATACACAAAAAATATTAATCAGCTTAATGGTCGCCTAGAAACAGAAGAAAGCGTATTACAGAGTATAAATACTAATATTCAACAAGCACAGGAACTGGCATTACAAGCGGGTAATGGTGCTTACACCAAAGATGATCTAAAGTCGATTGCATCAGAGTTGAGTGGCATTCAACAAACGTTAGCTAATTTAATGAACACCCGCTCAGAAGACGGAAAATTCATATTTTCAGGCTACCAAGACAGCACGCAACCTTATCAGTTTGATTCAACACTGGGTGAGTACACTTATAATGGCGATCAAGGTATTCATCAAATAACCATAGCGGAAGGTGTCTCAATAAAATCAAGTGATAACGGCTTTGATACGTTTGAAAAAACGGCTGCGCGTTTGGATGTAGAATCTAACACCGCGAATGTTTCGGGTTCTGTTACAGCAGCAAGTGTTTATGTTGATGGTCAAACTGAGTTTGATAAATTTCATCAAGCTAATTACAACGCAGATCCAACAGCGTCAGCAACAGCAAATACGTATAACGTTGTTATTACAGCGGGCGCAACAGCAACCGATCCGGATCAATATGAAATTCAGCATGATGGCGTATCGCTTTCTCCTCCCGTGATAGGTGATATTACCGGCGAACCAATAGACTTTGCTGGAATGAAAATTGAATTTGAGGGTACTGCACCAGGTCAACTCGATTTTAGCCTAGAAAAACCAGAAAAAGAAAACGTACTTAATACACTACAAGCACTTATTACAGGCTTAAATGATGCCACGCTTGAAGGCGATGACTTTCAACAAGTGCTTGCCGATGGTGTTGTACAACTGCAAAACGCCAGTGAACAAGTGGTGTTTACACAAGCCAGTTTAGGTGGGCGTATGAATGCACTAGATAGGGTAACTGATTCTAATGCAGCCCTAGATATTCAAAACCAAAGTAATCGCTCAAGCCTAATAGAAGTAGATATGGCAGCGGCAATCAGTGAGCTAACAAAACAAGAAACTGCACTGCAAGCATCTCAAGCAACGTTTGGTCGCTTATCAAACCTTTCATTATTCGATTACATATAATCAGAAATACTTTGCCGCTTTACCTACTTTAAAGCGGCAATTTTTTCTACAAAATCGCGGCAATAACTTGCAAAAAATTGCGGCAAAAAATTGTCACTCCCTTCCAAATAACTTCACTCTTTATTTACTATTCAACAACCTCTATTTTTATATTTAAAAACAATCACTTAAAAATAATTTAAAGTTGGCACAGTAAATGCTTTTTCTAATAACAAGAAATTATTGAATAGTGGTTCCTGTTAAATCGTGTTGAACCACACTCTGTTTAAACCTAGGAGATGGTAAAATGGCATTAACAGTAAATACTAATGTGTCGTCACTAAACGCACAACGTAACTTATCTAAATCTGGCGAAGGCTTAGCAACTTCAATGGAGCGCCTATCATCAGGTATGCGTATTAATAGCGCAAAAGATGATGCCGCTGGCCTACAAATTTCAAACCGCTTAACATCGCAAATAAATGGTTTAGCGGTTGCTCAGCGTAATGCCAACGATGGTATTTCAATGGCGCAAACAGCTGAAGGGGCTATGAATGAATCAACAAACATCCTCCAGCGTATGCGTGAGCTTGCCCTGCAGTCAGCGAATGGTTCTAACTCTGCTGATGATCGTGATGCACTGCAAAAAGAAGTATCAGCTTTACAAACAGAATTAACTCGTATTGCAGAAACTACATCTTTTGGTGGGCAGCAACTACTTGATGGTGGTTTTGGCTCTAAAGCATTTCAAGTAGGTGCAAATGCTAACGAAACGATTAACTTATCACTTTCAAGTGTTGCAGCAAGTGATATAGGGACAAAGCAGGTTAATTTACAAAGCTCTTCACAAGGTTTTGGTTCATCGTCACTTATCGGAGAGGATTTAAGTGCTGGTAATGTAGATCATGATATTATTGATACTAAATATACTATAGCGGGTCGAGGCGGAGATGAATTTGAAGTGGATATCGCTGCGGGCTCTAGCGCTAAAGATGCAGTTAAAGCAATAAATGCAGTATCAGATTCAACAGGTGTTAAAGCACAAGCGCGTACCCAGGCAGAGTTAACAATAGGTGGTGCTCTTCCTGCTATTACTCCTGGAGCCCCTGCAGCAACACCACCCACTGTAGCTGTACCGGGTACCTATACTTTTAGTTTAAATGGCGGTGGTGACGCTAAGAGTATAACATTTGAAACAACGGGCAATGCTGCTGATGATCAAACGTTAATGGCCGCTAAAATTAATGAACAAACAGCTGAACACGGTGTTATAGCTAGTGTAGAAGATGGAAAGCTTTATATTACAAGTGATTCAGGTGAAGATATTTCAATAGAAAACTTCACTGCAACTGATGGGGATGGAACTGGAGCAGCTACAACTCTTACTGTTACATCTCAAGGCTATGATGGGACCCCATCAGGTAATCCTTCTGTATTGACAGGTAATACTGCAGCTACTGACACTACAAGAATTTATGGGGCTGTGCAGCTAAATTCTTCATCTACATTTACAGTTGAAGCTGATAATGTCTTATTAGCTGACACAGCAAATACGCCAGCAACAAGCAAAAATATAGGGGTTGATACTATTGATATAGATACCCAAAAAGGCTCGCAAGATGCATTAGCTATTATTGATAATGCAATTGCTAGTATAGATTCACAGCGTGCAGACTTAGGTGCTGTGCAAAATCGTTTTGGTCATACAATTAGTAACCTAGCTAATATCTCAGAAAACGTATCTGCATCACGAAGTCGTATTCAAGACACCGATTTTGCAACCGAAACAGCGCAAATGACTAAAAACCAAATACTACAACAAGCGGGTACGTCAATACTTTCACAAGCAAACCAAATCCCTCAAGCAGCACTTAGTTTGTTAGGCGGCTAGTTACTGTACTAATTGATGATTAGTTATATGAACGCACTTTATTAAGTGCGTTTTTTATGTTTGGAGACTTAAAATTAACTAAAAGCATAATATGTAAACTGTATTTTAAATCAATTTTAAATAACTAATCATTTAAAACAATGAGTTAGCTTTTATTAAACAAATAAATCAACTTATTTTTAAAATACCTCTAAAGATAATTTATCTCCTGCCGTTAACTTAATCAGTACGGAGCTGAGCATACATTTGTGACAGCTCTTGGTTAAATTAAAATAGCAACATTACGAAAGTAATCAGGAGTTTTATTATGATTTCAGTAAACACAAATGTATCTTCATTAAACGCGCAACGTAACCTTTCAGCTTCAGGTTCAGACCTTGCAACTTCAATGGAACGTTTATCATCGGGTATGCGTATTAACAGCGCAAAAGATGATGCGGCAGGCCTGCAAATTTCAAACCGTTTAACATCGCAAATTAATGGTTTAGGTGTAGCACAACGTAATGCTAACGACGGTATTTCAATGGCGCAAACTGCTGAAGGCGCGATGAGCGAATCAACTAGCATTTTACAGCGTATGCGTGAATTAGCACTGCAATCAGCTAATGGTTCAAACTCAGCAGACGACCGCGATGCTTTACAAAAAGAAGTGTCAGCTTTACAAACAGAACTTACACGCATAGCGGAAACTACCTCTTTTGGTGGACAGCAGTTGCTTGATGGCGGTTTTGGTTCTAAAGCATTTCAAGTAGGTTCTAATGCTAACGAAACGATCAATCTATCACTTTCAAGTGTTGCAGCAAGTGATATTGGAACAAAGCAGGTTAATTTACAAAGCTCTACACAAGGTTTCGGTTCATCGTCAATTATTGGAGCGGATTTAAGTGTTGTTCATGATATTACTGATACTGAATATACTATAGCGGGTCGAGGCGGAGATGAATTTGAAGTGGATATCGCTGCGGGCTCTAGCGCTAAAGATGCAGCTAAAGCAATAAATGCAGTATCAGATTCAACAGGTGTTAAAGCACAAGCGCGTACCCAGGCAGAGTTAACAATAGGTGGTGCTCTTCCTGCTATTACTCCTGCAGACCCTTTAGCAACACCACCCACTGTAGCTGTACCGGGTACCTATACTTTTAGTTTAAATGGCGGTGGTGACGCTAAGAGTATAACATTTGAAACAACGGGCATTGCTGCTGATGATCAAACGTTAATGGCCGCTAAAATTAATGAACAAACAGCTGAACACGGTGTTATAGCTAGTGTAGAAGATGGAAAGCTTTATATTACAAGTGATTCAGGTGAAGATATTTCAATAGAAAACTTCACTGCAACTGATGGGGATGGAACTGGAGCAGCTACAACTCTTACTGTTACATCTCAAGGCTATGATGGGACCCCATCAGGTAATCCTTCTGTATTGACAGGTGATACTGCAACTACTGACACTACAAGAATTTATGGGGCTGTGCAGCTAAATTCTTCATCTACATTTACAGTTGAAGCTGATAATGTCTTATTAGCTGACACCGCAAATACGCCAGTAACAAGCAAGAATATAGGGGTTGATACTGTTGATATAGGTACTCAAAAAGGCTCGCAAGATGCACTAGCTATTATTGATAATGCAATTGCTAGTATAGATTCACAGCGTGCAGATTTGGGTGCGATTCAAAATCGTTTCGACCACACTATTAGTAATTTGGCTAACATATCTGAAAATGTGTCTGCGTCACGTAGCCGTATTCAAGACACTGATTTTGCAACTGAAACTGCAGAAATGACTAAAAACCAAATATTGCAACAAGCAGGTACGTCAATCTTGTCGCAAGCTAACCAGTTACCACAAGCAGCACTTAGCTTATTAGGTTAATAAGTTAAACGTTATAGCTTAATGGATAGCTAGCTAGTACAAAAAGTCAGTATTAGTTTTTAAGACAAGGAGGTGGCTTTAGCTACCTCCTTTTGTGGTTTAAGGGTATAAATTAAGCTATTGTTGGTTTAATTAAGGGAAAAAAATAGGAATCTGTTATGAATACAATTACTTCAAACGCAGAAATTACAACATTACCGACCCCCGTTGCTGGTGATGATAAGCAAGTGGGGCAAGCTGCTCACTCTTTAACTGAGCGAGCGGTTGATGATGTAAAGCAGGTGGATGCACAAAATCAACAAAAGTTACAGAAAAATCAATACAACAATAATAACCAAGATGAAAAAGCTCAGCCGTTAGATCGCGAACAGTTAGAACAAATGGCGCAACAATTGCAGGATTTTATGGGCGAAATGAACCGAAGTTTGCAATTTAAAGTTGATGAAGATTCAGGCCGCGATGTTATTAAAGTACTCGATAAAGACAGCGGTGAAGTTATCAAGCAATATCCTTCTGAGGAAGTATTAAGTTTGGTTTCTAAATTGTCTGAATCTGCCGGTATTTTAATTGACCAAACGGTTTAGTGAGCGGTTCTAATTACTAATACTAAGTTAGTTTATTTTTGAGTATTTAAAGAGGTGAAGTATGTCTATTACATTTAATGGCTTAGGTTCAGGGTTAGCGGTAGCAGACATTGTTGATGCACTAGTTAATGCTGAACAAGCACCTGCTGAAGCTCGTTTAAATACTACCGAAGGTAACATAACTACAGATATTTCTGCTGCCGGAGCACTAAAAGCAGCGCTCGAAAAAGTGCAAACCTCAATGGAAGCATTGGGTGATAGCGATAATTATCAGCAACGTAATACATCAGGCAGTGATAGCTTTATATCTATTAGCTCAGATAAAGAAGCCCAGCCTGGTAGCTACAATGTAAAAGTGGATGCATTAGCGCAAGCCCATAAGTTGTCATCCCCTGCATTTGCGACCGATGAACCCATTGGCGCGGGTGTAATTACAATAGGCTCGGGCGAAAATAGCTTTTCTACGGTTTTATCGGCAACTAACACCTTAGAAGATTTACGCGACCAAATTAATAACGGCCCTTTTACTGGCAGTGATAGCAATGATTCGGTTGTTGCCACTATAATAACCAGTGATACCGGTCAGCATTTAGTACTTACAAGTAAAGAAACCGGCGAAGACAACGCAATTACAATTACCGTACAAGACGATGACGGTAATAATACCGATACTGGCGGACTTTCGCGTTTAGCATATGACGTATCAGATGCAGACCCATTAAACCATACTACAAATTTAACCGAAGTAAACGCTGCACAAAATGCACAAATAACAATTGATGGCACGTTAACTGTATCAAGTAATACCAATGAATTTACTAATGTGATTGATGGCGTGGATATTACCGCTAAAAAGTTGCATGCCACTGACGACGACTTAAGTGACATATCGGTTACCGAAAACAATAATAACATAGAAGCCGGTTTAAATAGCTTTATTACAAGTTACAACGAGCTGTTAGAGCTTAGTAATAGCCTGGGTTCATCAGGTGAAGGCGGTGCTGGAGTCATGGCTGGGGATTCACTACTTCGTGGTGTTATGTCAAAGCTGCGTAGTGAAATAACAAATCCCGTTGATTTAGGTGATGGTAACTCATTATCGCTTTCGCAATTAGGTGTCGAAACAGACCGCTACGGTGTTTTAACGCTAAATACAGAAACACTCAATGAAAAAATAGCAACGGATGTAGATTTAGTTCAGCAGTTTTTTGTAGGTGACGACGATGATGGTTTTGCACAATCGTTTGACGAAAAGTTAAGCTTTTATACAGACTCAGACGGTATTATTCAAAACCGCATAGATAGCAAAACAAACCAACTTGACGACATAGATGACCAGCGTTTAAGTCTTGCCAGTAAAATGGAGTCGCTATCGTCTCGACTATACGCGCAATATAACGCGATGGATTTATTAGTAGCGAGCCTTAATAACACCAGTAGTTATGTTCAAGCTCAGCTGGAAAATATGCCTGGGGTTGTACGAGATAACTCTTAATATATAAATAGCATATAGTTTTAATAGCTAAACCAAAACATAAAAAAACCGTTATTTATAACGGTTTTTTTATGTTTACTGTTTGAGGTGATTTTTAATTGGCTGCTTTATAAGCCTTAATTGCCTTGCCAGATTTTTTTTGTTTAATAATGGCTTTAGATGACTCGTTTTTAGCGCTATTTGCTTTTACTAAAATAGTATTTATACGCAGCTGAATTAATTCTAATTGCTCTGCGCTTGGACCTTCGCTGCTTTCGCACCATTGCTTTAGTTTAGCATTTAAAGTGTCTAAAAAAGGCTGAGCTTCGCCTGCATTATCATCATTTACTAACACTTCAATGTTACTAAGCAACGTTTGTATGAGCTCAAAGTTGTTCGTTAGTGGCTGCGAAGATGTTGGCGAGTTCATAATTTACATTAAACCGCAGGGCTGCGTTGATCTAGCGGAATGTTATTCCAACCTTCTTTAATTTCTTTAACAATACTTGATACTTCAATAATTGCTTCAATATCGTTGTGTAGGTTAGCTTGCGTTAAACGGCGTTGGCAGTAATCGTAAAGTGCCAATAAATTGTTAGAAATACTAGGGTCTTGTTCTACTTCTAAATTAAGTGCGTCTTGCAGTGCACCAAATAATAAAACACAGGCCGAAATGTTCTCGCCTTTTTTTGCGATCTCTTTGCGCTCTATAAACCCTTTAGTTGCGGCTAAACGACCAATAATATTACTAAAAATTAGGTTTATTTGTTCGTAAGGTGTCATTTCGGCAATACTACTTGCACGAACTTGACTGTATTTTTTTAATGAAGCATGAGCCATGAGAAAATCCTAGATTTGAACGATAAAAATTATGTAAAAACTAATATAAAAACTTATATAAAAAAACAGTACAAAAAATCTGTATAAAAGCTTATTCAATAATGTAGCAATATTAGTGCCAAGCATTTATGACTTATTTGTTTACTTAGTTATTTATCGGCACAATCGCTTTGTACTTAAGCTAATATTAGACATTATTTACTAATAATGTCAGCTTTACTTAAATATTAAAAAAACCATTAAAATAAAGTAACTTTAATGTTAGTTAAATAATTAGTACTTAATGATTAATTCTTAAGTACCACTATTTAACTAGTCCGTCTGTTTTTTGGCGTTCATGTCAAAAAACTGCCGCTATCGCTTGCATCCATACAGAACTGGCTTACAATTTAGCTAATTAATTAAATTAGTGAAAGTACGGCTCGCTAACTATGATCTTGATTTTAGATAATAATAACAATCGCGCAATAGGTTTAAATGCATCACTCACTTTTATTGGTGAAGCAGTACAACTATTAAACGAAACAAACTTTGAACAAGAGTGTAAAAAGTATCAACAGAAAGAATGCATTGTAATTTTAGGTGCATTGCAGTCGCTTGATCACGAAAGTTTAATTAAGTGCCATCCTACATTACCATTTTTGTTAATAGGTGAAACGCTTAAACCACTACTAAGCATTGCTAATGTTGTAGGGCTTATTTGTGAGCCGTTTAATCATGATGTAACAACACAGTTACTCCACGACTGCCAGCAGTATCAACGAATGCTTCCTAGCGAGCATAAACATTCTAAACCCCATAAAACCTTTGACGGACTTGTTGGTGAAACAGACGCCGTAAAAGATGTTCGCTTTTTAATTGAGCAGGTAGCAAAAACCGATGCCAATGTTTTAATTTTAGGTGAATCGGGCACTGGTAAAGAAGTGGTTGCGCGCAATGTGCATTTACTTTCAAAAAGAATTAATGGACCGTTTGTGCCTGTTAACTGTGGTGCTATTCCGGCAGAGCTTTTAGAAAGTGAATTATTTGGTCACGAAAAAGGTGCGTTTACAGGCGCTATATCGGCTCGTAAAGGGCGATTTGAACTTGCTCAAGGCGGCACACTGTTTTTAGATGAAATAGGTGATATGCCACTGCAAATGCAAGTTAAGTTGCTGCGAGTATTGCAAGAGCGAAGCTATGAACGTGTTGGCGGTACTAAAGCGATTCAGGCTGATGTACGTGTTATTGCTGCAACGCATCGAAATCTCGAAACCATGATTGAAGAGGGCAGTTTTAGGGAGGATTTATATTATCGTTTAAATGTATTTCCTATTGAAAACCCATCACTTAGCGAACGCGCTGATGACATCCCGCTGTTATTAAAAGAGCTAATGCGCCGTGTTAACGACCAAACAGGGTCTACAGCTAAATTTACTGAACGCGCAGTTGAGAGCTTAAAAGAGCATGCGTGGCCAGGGAATATTCGTGAACTTGCTAATTTAGTGGAGCGTATGGTTATTATGTTTCCTGAAAAAGTGGTCGATATTCCTGATTTACCAAATAAATATCGTTATATTGAGGTTGAGGCATACGAGCCTGAATACCCCGAAGAGTTAATGGAAAAAGATGCCTTTAACGACATATTTAGCACCGGCTTTAGTGATTACGACGATGAGCCTGAGGCTGAATTTAATCAAACAGGTAGTGGATTATTACCAAATGATGGTATTGAGCTTAAAGATTACCTAGCTGAGCTTGAAATTAGTTTAATAACGCAAGCGTTAGAACGTTATGATTACGTAGTGGCTCGCGCAGCCGAAATATTAGGTGTACGTAGAACCACGTTGGTCGAAAAAATGAAAAAATATAATCTTTCACGAGATTAGCAATACGTAAAAGATGAAATGTTTTTATTATTGTCCATTTGTGAGTAGTTAATTTACGGGCTTTGCCCGTAACGCAAGCAAGCTTTGCGTCTACAAGTAAATTTAACCACGACGTCAAATTTTACCGGTAGACGCCGAGCTTGCTCGCGTAAAAAGCGAAGCTTTTAATTACTTAAAATAAAATACTATTTCATAAAGGCAAAAAATAAGAGTAATTGAGAACTAATAGCCAGTTTATGAGTTGCTTCTCTAGAGCGCAGCGTCTTTTAACCTCTTTTTAAACAATTCACTTTATGATTTCCAGCCGCCACGTAAGCTTCGCGTATACAAGTTAAACACAAGTCTACACCTTGGCTGTAGACGCTGAGCTTGCTCGCGTAAAAAGCGAAGCTTTTAATTACTTGTAGTTAAATACTATTTAATAAAGACAAAAAATAAGAGCAATTAATAAGTTTCGATAATTTCAGCTTTTCTAAAGCAATCATTACTGTGATCGTTAACCATACCGCATGCCTGCATATGCGCATATACCGTTGTTGGGCCTAAAAACTTAAATCCTCGCTTTTTTAAATCTTTAGCAAACGCAGTTGATGTCTCTGTAATAGCAGGAGTGTCTTCAATATTATTTAAATTACTTACGAGCGGTTTGCCGCCGACAAATTGCCATTGGTATTTACTAAAGCTACCAAATTCCTTTTGTATTTTAATAAAGCACTTAGCATTATTAACCGTTGCTGCAATTTTTAAACGATTTCGAACAATACCTTCATTAAGCATTAATTGCTCAATATCATCGAGTGTAAATTCAGCAACTTTTTGCACATCAAAATTAGCAAATGCTTTTTTATATCCATCTCGTTTTTTTAAAATAGTGTACCAACTTAAGCCGGCTTGAGCTGATTCAAGTGTTATAAATTCAAACAGTTTTGTATCGTTATAAAGTGGCACACCCCATTCTTCATCATGATAAATAACGTAGTCGGGTTTGGTTGTATCGAGCCATGGGCAACGGCATTTTATTTGCTCACTCATTTGTGTTCCTTTATGTGTGCGTCATTTTTATGTCACTTTAAATTATCTGTAACTAAATGATAAATATATAAATAAATTTTGGTATGAATTGTGCATTTGGTCATGTATCTACATAAGTTCGAGATTTGATTATGACCCTTGCTAGCGTGTTAAAACCACAATTTATTTCTGCAAATCATTATAACCCATGTTTACTTCAAGAGGAGTACATAGGTGAGTTAAGCGATCTGCGTAAGCAAGCAAGTTGGTTATCACATTTGGTTGACACTATGCCTGCGGGCGTAGTTGTACTCGATGGCAAAGGCATGATTGCTAAAGCGAATCAAATAGCGATGGATATGCTGGGTGAACCGCTTGAAGGTGAAAGGTGGTTTAACGTTATTCAGCGCTCGTTTCGACCACATCAAGATGATGGTCACGAAGTGTCTTTAAAAGATGGGCGTTTAATTAAGCTTGATATTACGGCTTTGGCACCAGAGCCTGGACAGCTTATTTTAATGACCGATTTAACAGAAACTCGTCGTTTACAAAAACGGGTTGCGCATATGCAACGACTAAGTGCGTTGGGTAAAATGGTTGCCTCTTTAGCACATCAAGTACGCACGCCACTATCTGCTGCAATGCTTTATGCCGCTAACCTAGGCTCTAAGCGTTTACCAGAAGCATCTCGCGTTAATTTTCAAACTAAACTAATGTCGCGTTTAAAAGATTTAGAAACTCAAGTAAACGACATGCTTTTATTTGCCAAAAGTGGCACTCAACAGGTGGTTGAGCAGGTTTCTATGCAGCAATTATTGACTGAAGTTAAAGCTGGCGCAGATGCTATGGTCTTGCTTAACGAAAGTGAGTTAGACGTAAGTTTGCCAGAGCCAGACATACAAATTGTGGGTAATAAGACCGCGATTGCCAGTGCTATTCAAAACCTCATTCATAACAGTATTCAAGTGATTGGTACGGGTGCAAAAGTGCATTTGAGTGCATCGACCGATATGCAAGATCAAGACTTTGTTCGAATTAGTGTAAGCGATAATGGACCTGGTGTTGATTTATGCCAAGCAGATAAAATATTTGAACCCTTTTTTACGACTAAGAGCCAAGGCACTGGACTGGGCTTAGCTGTTGTTAGTTCTGTTGCTAATGCACATCAAGGCAGTGTTGATGTGACTAATAATACACATGGTGGTGCCTGTTTTAGCTTATTACTACCAATTCGTGCGACAACTAAATTAGAGGAATCGTTATGAGTAACACTATTTTAGTTGTAGAAGATGATGCAGGCTTGCGTGAAGCATTAATCGATACACTTGAAATGTCGGGCATAGAGTGTGTTGCAGCAAATAGTGCCGAGCAAGCAATGATCTTACTTAAAAAAGAGTCTTTTTCGCTTGTAGTAAGTGACGTACAAATGGGCGTAATGAGTGGTTTAGACTTACTGCGTAGTATTAAATTAAACCATCCCGATTTACCTGTATTGATGATGACGGCATACGCGACAATTGATGATGCTGTAGAGGCAATGCGTTTAGGTGCTATTGATTATATGGCTAAGCCATTTGCACCCGAAGTGCTGTTAAATATGGTAAGCCGTTATCTGCCTGAAAAACTAAAAGAAACGGATGGTCCTATTGTTGCCGATCCAACCAGTATTCAATTATTAGAGCTTGCAAGTAAAGTAGCACGCTCTGAAGCAAGCGTTATGGTGCTTGGTCCTAGTGGGTCTGGTAAAGAAGTTTTAGCGCGTTACATTCACGACAAGTCGAGTCGTTGTAATGAGCCATTTGTTGCTATTAACTGTGCTGCTATTCCTGAAAACATGCTTGAAGCTACTTTATTTGGTTATGAAAAAGGGGCTTTTACCGGTGCGATTCAAGCATGCCCTGGTAAGTTTGAGCAAGCGCAGGGCGGTACTATTTTACTTGATGAAATTACCGAGATGGACTTAGGGCTGCAAGCTAAACTTTTACGTGTACTGCAAGAGCGCGAAGTAGAGCGTTTAGGTGGTCGAAAAACAATACAGCTAAATGTACGTATTTTGGCTACCAGTAATCGCGACCTAAAAGAGGCCGTTGCTAAAAATCAGTTTAGAGAAGATTTATATTATAGATTAAATGTTTTTCCATTGATGTGGCGACCATTGTGTCAACGCCCTGGCGATATAATTGTGTTAGCTAAGCATTTAATTGAACGTCATATCAGTAAAAGCAAAGAGCCAATGGCATATCTAGATAAAAATGCTGAACAAAAGTTATTAGCCCATGCTTGGCCCGGAAATGTACGTGAGCTCGATAATGTTATTCAACGTGCGCTTATATTGAGAACGGGTAATACGATAAACGAACACGCCATTTTTATCGAAAACTTAGTTTCTAGTAATTTTGTAATGGAGTCATCAACGACTTCGATCGTAACAAATACAGCAGAAGTAACACATCAAAATGCAGATAAAAATGCAGAGCAAAACACACCAAGTTCTGCTTATTATGATGAAAAGTTATATGCTACAGATGAGCCTAAGCAAGGCTTACTTGCAGCAGATACTGGTAGCTACAAAGATGAGCTTAAAGATAAAGAGCATCGCATTATTTTAGAAACACTTGCTCGCTGCCAAGGTAAGCGCAAAGATGTAGCCGAAACACTCGGTATTAGCCCACGTACTTTACGTTATAAGCTAGCACAAATGCGCGATTTAGGTATTTCACTTCCTGCATAATCCTCTTTAAACCCTAAATTTGGCTTGCTGATTTAGGGTCGTCAAAACTATGACTTCCTACATTTACCTCTAAGCTTTTGTATTTTATCGTTTATTTATTTGGCATGCTTTGTGCTTTATTAACTGTAATAGTTAATTGCAGTGTCAGAGATAAATTATGAAAATTCAAAATAGTGCTGTATTTCAAGAAATGCAATCAATGGCTTTAGAAGCCGGACGCAATAACCAAATTAATAAACTGCCAACCCAAGTGCAATCTACATCTTCAGCGGCATTTGGTGATATGTTGAGCAATGCGCTAAATACAGTGCATGAATTGCAACAAGATGCAGGGCAAAAAGTAAAAGCAGTTGAAATGGGTGATAGAAGTGTATCGCTTGCTGAGGCAATGATTGCTTCTCAAAAATCATCAGTTGCATTTGAGGCTACATATCAGGTTCGTAATAAACTTGTTGAAGCTTACAAAGAAATCATGAATATGCCTGTTTAATTAGGTAGTGGAGAATAATTGTGGCGCAATCTAATCAATCTACAGACCTTGCACTTGCTGGTGGCGGTATTGACCAAAGCGATAGTGATGATCAACAAGAACAAAAATCAGGCTATTTAAGTGCTTTGAATGGTGTTGATGTATTACGCCAAGTAACACTCGTTATTGCATTGGCAATTTGTTTAGCTATTGCCATTTTTATTATTATTTGGGCTCGTCAGCCAGAAATGCGCCCTTTAGGTAAAATGCAAACTGAAGAGCTTATTCAAACGCTTGATTTTTTAGATGCACAACAAATTGAATATCAACTTGATGGCAATGTAGTATCGGTTGATGAAAGTGAATATCAAAGTATTAAACTACTAATGACTCGCGAAGGGTTAGAGCAAGGTCCGGCATCAGGCTCAGATATTATAATGCAAGACATGGGCTTTGGTGTAAGCCAACGTTTAGAGCGTGAACGCCTTAAGCATGGCCGTGAACAACAATTAGCGCGTACAATAGAAGAACTTAATAATATTACTCGCGCCAAAGTATTGTTAGCCATTCCTAAAGAAAACGTATTTGCCCGTAGAGAGAAAAAGCCATCGGCTACTGTTGTATTAACAATTAAACGTGGACGTTCGCTTGATCGCGAAGAGGTAGACTCTGTTGTTGATATGATTGCCTCAGCAGTACAAGGTTTAGAGCCAGCCCGCGTAACGGTTACCGACCAAAATGGTCGTTTATTAAATTCTGGTTCGCAAAGCTCATTAGCTGCTCGCTCTCGTAAAGAGTACGATTTAGAGCGTAAACGCGAGCAAGAGTACCTTGAAAAAATTGATAGTATTTTAATACCTGTAGTAGGGCTTGCTAATTACACGGCACAAGTAGATTTAAGCATGGACTTTAGTGCGGTTGAAGAAACTCAAAAACGCTATAATCCAGACCTACCTGCAATACGCAGCGAAACCACATTTGAAGAAAGTAATATGGGTGGGCTAGCTGTAGGTATTCCTGGTGCATTAACAAATCAACCTCCAATTAACTCAGATATACCAGAAGTTGCTGATGGTGGTGGTGCGGGTAGCGCAACGGCGCCATCACGAAGCCATAAAGAAGCAACACGTAATTATGAACTCGACACCACTATTTCACACAGACGCCAACAAACAGGTGTTATACGTAGAATTAGTGTATCGGTTGCTGTTGACTACATTCCTAAAGTGGGTGAAAACGGTGAAACCACAATGACACCGCGCTCTGTAGAGGCATTGTCAAATATTCGTCGCTTATTACAAGGTGGTGTTGGTTTTGATATGCAACGCGGAGATGCGCTTGAAGTAGTAACTGTGCCGTTTGTACGTGAAGCAACCGATTTAAACATTGAAATTCCTATGTGGGAACAAGATTGGTTTATGAAGTATGTACGCCTTGCTTTAGGTGCACTGGTTATAATTGTACTTATTATGGCTGTAGTTAAACCAATGCTTAAACGTCTTATTTATCCAGATGACACGCTTGAAGAATATGACGAAGATGCACTTAGCTCTGGCGTAGATATTGGCGATAACACGCTTGATATGCTAAATAAAGACTTTGATTCTGCTTCAATTGGTTTCTCAAGCGATGGTACACTACAGTTACCAGACCTACATGGTGACGAAGATTTACTCAAAGCAATTCGTGCCTTAGTAGCTAATGAACCAGAACTATCATCACAAGTAGTGAAAGCGTGGTTAACAGAAGATGACTGATCAAGAACAAAAACAACTACCTCCAGCATTTGATGTTGATAAGCTAGATGGTGTAGATAAGGCTGCTATATTACTTTTGAGTTTGTCAGAAGAAGATGCCGCGCAAATACTCAAACACCTAGAACCTAAGCAGGTCCAAAAAGTGGGTATGGCTATGGCTGGGCTGGATGATTTATCCCAAGCTAAAATAAGCGCTGTCCATAATTTGTTTATTGAACAAATTCAAAGCTTTAGTACAATTGGTTTTCAATCAGAAGACTTTATTAAAAAGGCACTTACTGCTGCATTAGGTGAAGATAAAGCAGCCAGCCTTATTGACCAAATTGTTATGGGCTCGGGTGCCAAAGGTCTTGATTCGTTAAAATGGATGGATTCTAAGCAGGTTGCTAATATTATCCGTAATGAGCATCCGCAAATTCAAACCATTGTATTATCTTATTTAGAGCCAGAGCAGTCGGCTGAGATTATTGCTCAGTTTCCTGAAAAAGTTCGCTTAGATTTAACAATGCGTATAGCTAATCTTGAAGAAGTACAGCCAGCAGCACTGCAAGAGCTAAACGAAATTATGGAAAAACAGTTTGCAGGTCAAGCCGGTGCACAAGCAGCTAAAATGGGTGGTTTAAAAGCCGCTGCAGATATTATGAACTACCTAGATACGAATGTAGAAGGGCAGTTAATGGACTCTATTCGTGAGCACGATGAAGAAATGTCTCAGCAAATTCAAGACCTAATGTTTGTGTTTGAAAACCTGATGGAAGTAGAAGACCGTGGTATTCAAGCAATACTGCGTGAAGTACAACAAGATGTACTAATGAAAGCGATTAAGGGCACCGATGATGCACTTAAAGATAAAATACTCGGTAATATGTCAAAACGTGCAGCAGAAATGCTTGCCGATGATTTAGAAGCAATGGCACCGGTTAGAATTAGTGAAGTAGAAGCAGCACAAAAAGAGATTTTATCAACAGCGCGTCGTTTATCTGACTCTGGTGAAATTCAACTCGGCGGTGGCGGCGGTGAGGAGTTCTTGTAAACCATGAGTAAGTTAAAAGGACGCCCACTTAATGCTGAAGAAGCCGATGAATTACTAAAAAATTGGGCAACGCCTGATTTAGCCCCTGATGAGAAAAGTTTTGGTAATCGCTCTACTGCATTTGGTACGCCACTTTCTGATTTATACAGAAAAGAAATGGCAGAAGAAATGCCAATGGATGATGAGGTAGAAGAGCCTGAATTACCTTCTCTTACTATGGTTGAGCTTGAACGCATTAGGCAAGATGCTTATGAAGAAGGGCTTAAACAAGGGCATGAGCAAGGTTATATTGATGGCTTTGATAAGGGTGTAACCGAGGGCAAAGAAGCTGGTTACAAAGAAGGAATCGAAATTGGTAAAACCCAAGGTCATGAAGACGTAAAACCGTTAATTGAAGAGCAGTTAACTGCCTTACGTACTATTTTAGATAGCTTAACTAATCCGCTTAATAAAGTGGATGACCAAGCTGAAAAACAATTAGTGCAACTGGCAGTAATGCTGGCTGAAGCAATAATTTATCAAGAAGTAAAAACCTCCCCCGATATTATTTTGCACACACTTAAACACAGCATTGATTCACTTAATGCTGATGAAGAGAAAGTGCGAATACATTTACACCCCGAAGATGTCGATCTTATTAAAGCCAGTTATGGTGAGCAAACGATTACTGATAATAATTGGCAATTAATAGCAGAACCAACACTTGAACGTGGCGGTTGTGAAGTTAAAACAGCTCAATCATCACTCGATATGACATTAAAAACGCGTGTCAAAGAAACGTTGGATAGTTTTTTGCATAATAGTGGTATCTAACTACTTTTTTGGCATGTTATGTCTGCTCAAGATGCTTCTTTAAGCGAACGCTTATCTCAATATCAACAACATGTTAAAGCTCCCATACCTGCTGTAGCGGGTATTTTAACACGAGTTGTAGGCCTTACTCTTGAAGCCAGAGGCTTGCGCGCACCAGTTGGTAGCCAATGTAAAATAGAAACCATGAATGGCTTTGTTGACGCCGAAATAGTGGGTTTTAACGATCAAACTCTTTATTTAATGCCTAACGATCATATTTCGGGAGTATTACCTGGCGCACGTGTGATCCCACAAGTAAACAATTTAGGCTTACCTGTAGGCATGAGTTTATTAGGGCGTGTTGTTGATGGCTTAGGTCGTCCGCTCGATGGACTTGGCAAAATAAACGCAGAACACTATTTAAAATTTGCACAAAATACTATAAATCCACTTTCTAGACGACCAATAAGCAAGCCTATGGATGTAGGTGTGCGCGCTATTAATTCAGTCATTACAGTAGGACAAGGTCAGCGAATGGGCTTATTTGCGGGCTCTGGTGTAGGTAAGTCGGTACTACTTGGCATGATGACGCGCGGTAGTGAAGCCGACGTTATTGTAGTTGGGCTTGTAGGCGAGCGTGGTCGAGAAGTAAAAGAATTTATTGAAGAAATACTAGGTGTAGAAGGTCGTAAACGCTCTGTTGTTGTTGCAGCTCCTGCTGATTCATCTCCGCTTATGCGTTTAAAAGGTTGTGAAAGTGCAGTGACGATTGCAGAGTACTTTCGTGATCAAGGTTTAAATGTACTATTACTTTTAGACTCCGTTACTCGCTACGCCATGGCTCAGCGTGAAATTGCACTTGCTGTAGGTGAGCCACCAGCAACAAAAGGTTATCCGCCTTCGGTGTTTGCTAAATTACCTGCGCTGGTGGAGCGTGCTGGTAATGGTGGTGAAGGACAAGGCTCAATTACTGCCTTTTTTACAGTTTTAAGTGAGGGTGATGACATGCAAGATCCTATTGCTGATGCAGCGCGAGCGATATTAGATGGACATATTGTACTTTCGCGGGATTTAGCTGACAGCGGTCATTATCCTGCTATAGATATCGAAAAATCAATTTCGCGTGTTATGCCTCAAGTAGTTTCTGAATCGCACATGCAACAAGCTCGGGTTCTTAAGCAAGTGTATTCAATGTATCAACAAAACAAAGATATGATCACGTTAGGCGCTTATCAAAAAGGTACTGACCAAATGCTTGATCAAGCAATTAATATGATGCCAAGAGTAAATGCATTTTTACAACAAGGTATGCGAGATGTGATTAGTTATGATGATGGCTTACAAGGTCTTGCTCAGTTATTAGGGCAAGCATAATGGCTAAAAACAAACTCGATTTATTACTAAAAATTGAAAATGAGAAAGAAGAAAATTTGCGAATGAGTTACTTGCAAGCAAACCAAAATTTGCAAGCTAACCAACAAAAGCTACAAGGTTTAAATAACTTTAGACTGGAGTATACACAGCAATTGCATGTCAAAGGTCAGTCGGGTTTATCAAGTGCAGGGTTTAGTCAGTACCATGCTTTTATAGCAAAAATAGAAGAAGCAATTCGTCAACAAGCAGGAACTGTAAATACAGCAAAGCAGGTGGTAATTCAACGTAAAGCTATATGGCTAAAGCAACAAATTAAAGCCAAAGCAGTTGCAAAACTAATCGAAAAACAAAAATTAAAAGCGGATGTTTTAGTCGCTAAAAATGAGCAAAAAATGTTGGATGAATTTTCATCAAATCAATTTTTTCAACGTCGTAAAAGCTTGTAAATTAGGCACGTTAATTGCTTTACTGAACAGTGTATTTAATTTTTTGGTGATGTGCGGTGGTGCATTGCCGCCTATTAATGGGTGATTTATGGCGATGAATGACATCTCAACTGTAATAAGGTCTGAAAAAGACACTTACTTAGCTATTAAAGACAATGGTTTAAGTGAAAGTAGCGAAAGTACGGGCGTTGAATTTTTAAGCCAATTATATAATGCCCACAATTCATCTGAGCCAAAAACGAAGGAGCTTGATAGCTCTACGCATAAAGAATCTGAGAAAAGTGATACGTCAGATGGAAAGAAAACTGATAATGATTCACTTTTATCCGGCGATAATATGCTGGCACAAATTAATTCAGCTCAGGCTATAGACACCTCAATTAAAAAGCATGTTGGTGAAAGTACACAACCAATAAGTACGGGTTTAAATAAAGCAAATATAGTAACTAATGACGCTGAGCTTGACGTTTTGGCTCAAGGAGATAGCAAGGTAGTTACTGAACAATCTGAATCAGCAAAAACAGATAGCACCAAAACCACGGCTATCGAATCATTACTCAATAAAGATGCTAGCTTAATTAAATCAGACAAAACACTCGCAAGCTTAACTCCTGAGCAGCGTGAGCAATTAAACACACAAATTCAAGCGATGGATAAACCACAAAGTAACGACAACGTAACTGCACTCAAGCAGATGCTCGCACAATATATTACTGAGAATGAGCAGTCATCAACAGCGGTATCAAAACAAAGCGTTAGTTCCGAAGTGGATGCATTAACAACAACTGAAAAACAAGCATTACTTTCTCAATTAAATAGCTATATGAAAAATGCAGAGCCAAAAGGTGAGCAATTAATATCTCTTAAAGAAACTATAAGTGATTTAAAAACCTCTATTGATAAGTCAATAACAATTAATGAAGTACAAAAACAAGACTCAAAATTAGATGGTAATGAATCAAATAAATTGATGAGTAATTTATCTAAAGACGAGGGGCTAGAAAAACAGTTTGATACTCTTCAAAAAGAAAGTACTCGTAGCAATAGTGCTGATCAGCCTACAAATAAAGTGACCAAATTGCTAGCACAAATAACGGGTGGTTTTAGTACGTCACAAGCAAATACCCTAAGTGATAACAATATACTTAGCTATGAAGAGTCCGTTATAGATATCCAAGCATTGCAATCTCAAGCTCTACAAAGTACAGCTCAAGTTAAGCAAGTTAGTATTGACCCTGGTGTGATGCAGGCTATAAATATTATTAAAAGTGATGCAGCTAAACTGCTTCAAGAGCGTGTTAGCTCAATGCTAAGTATTAATAATAAAGAAGCTGAAATACGTCTTGATCCACCAGAAATGGGGAGCATGCAAATACGGATCAGAAGTGATGCAGAACAAGCTCAAATAAACTTTGTGGTACAAAATCAACAAGCAAAAGAAGCGCTAGAGCAATCGCTTCCGCGATTACGTGAAATGCTTGCGCAGCAAGGGATAGATTTAGGCGAGAGTACAATCTCTTACGGAGGCTCAGGAAGTGAGGGGGCAGAGCATAATGAAAGCGATTCCAAGGGTACTTTGGCTAATAAAAACTCAGTTATTGATGAAAATGATGATACAACAGGCAGTGGACAGCAAAGTTCTCGTCAACAAACTTCATCATCAATAGATTACTATGCCTAAGTACTGCTATTATAATAACTAAAACAAGTAAGTACCTTTAGAATAAAGGAAATACAATGGCTGAAGACACTAATTTAGAAATTGAAGAAACAGGTAAAAGTAAAAAGAAACTGATAATAATTATAGTAGCCGTTTTACTTGTTGTTGCTGGTGGCGTAGGTTATTTTTTAATGTCGGGCTCTGACGACTCTGTTGAAACACTTGATGAAGAGACTACAATATCTGAAGAAGCTCCATCAGAGGCCGCTGGTTCATCTGCTGAAATAGGAAGTGCTTTATATGTAGCTATGCCAAGACCATTTGTGTTTATTGTGCCCAGCTCAAGCCGTGATAGAACAGTACAAATTAAAGTTCAGTTATTAGTGCGTGGCGATATAAATGAAGAAACTGCGAAAAAACACATTCCGCTTATTGAAGGTACATTGTTAAGTGTATTTTCCACTACAACAGCTGATGAGTTAGGTACAAGTGCAGGTAAAGAGACACTTCGTTTTACTGCGCTTGAAAAAGTACAAGCTGCATTATTAGATTTAGAAGGCAGCAAAGTTATAGAGCGGGTGTTATTTACCGGCTTTGTGATGCAATAAGGGGTTAGCGTGAGCGATTTATTATCCCAAGAAGAAATTGATGCGCTATTACATGGTGTTGATGACGTTGAAGAGGAAGATATACACGACAGTGAAGACGGTGGAGGAAGTACGCTCCAGTACGATTTTTCTTCGCAAGATCGGATTGTACGTGGTCGCATGCCGACACTGGAAATTGTTAATGAACGTTTTGCCCGCCACATGCGAATTAGCCTATTTAATATGATGCGTCGCACCGCTGAGGTGTCTATTAACGGCGTTCAGATGATTAAGTTTGGTGAATACGTTCATACTTTATTTGTGCCTACTAGCTTAAATATGGTGCGATTTAGACCATTAAAAGGCACTGGGCTTATCACCATGGAAGCACGGCTTGTGTTTATTTTGGTTGATAACTTTTTTGGTGGTGATGGTCGCTATCATGCAAAAATTGAAGGGCGCGAATTTACACCTACAGAGCGCCGAATAGTGCAAATGCTACTTAAAATAATCTTTGAAGATTATAAAGAAGCGTGGGCACCCGTTATGGATGTGTCTTTTGAGTATCTTGATTCAGAAGTAAACCCAGCTATGGCTAATATTGTTAGCCCTACTGAGGTTGTTGTTATTAGTTCTTTTCATATTGAGCTTGATGGTGGTGGTGGCGATTTTCATATTGCATTGCCTTATTCTATGCTTGAGCCAATTAGAGAGTTGTTAGATGCGGGTGTTCAGTCTGATACTGAAGATACCGATTTACGCTGGAGCAAAGCGCTTCGCGATGAAATAATGGATGTAGAGGTTGAGATGTCGACTCAATTACTTGAAGTTGATTTAACCCTAAAACAAATTATGGAGCTTAAAGCAGGTGATATTATTCCAGTAGAAATGCCTGAACACATAACTGTATTTGTTGAAGAATTACCTACATTCAGGGCTAAAATGGGTCGCTCTCGCGACAATGTTGCCCTACAAATTAGTGAAAAAATTAAACGTCCTGATTCAGTTAAGTCTGAGCTGCATGTATTTACTAAAGGCGGCAAGAAAATTGATTCAGATGCAGAATTAGCAGAACTAGAAGATGATTTACACCTCTCTGACGGTGTAGACTTAGACTGGTAATTGATTAAAAGGTTAAATGTATGAGCGATGATCAAGATACGATGGATGAGTGGGCAGCAGCATTAGCAGAAGCCGAAAGTCCAGAAAACGGTGCTGAGGCACATGTTGCTGAATTAGACGAGTTAAGTGATTCAAAACACGAAATCAGTGGTGATGAAAAACGTAAACTGGATACTATTTTAGATATCCCCGTTACTATTTCGATGGAAGTGGGGCGCTCTAAAATTAATATTCGTAATTTATTACAGCTAAATCAGGGGTCAGTTGTTGAACTTGACCGTGTGGCGGGTGAGCCGCTAGATGTACTTGTTAATGGTACTTTGATTGCTCATGGAGAAGTAGTTGTAGTTAATGATAAGTTTGGTATTCGTTTAACTGACGTAATTAGCCAAGTAGAGCGGATCAAAAAGCTACGATGAATGCATTTATTGCTTTAACGAGTTCCGTTTTTTCAAAAGCAGATGTAGCAACACCAACAGGAGATATACTCTCTATGGTGTTGTCACTTGTTATGGTGTTAGTACTTATTGTGGTACTTGCTTTTTTTGTTAAAAAGCTTAATCCAAATTTAGCAAATAGTGATGAATTTAAAGTTGTCCGTAGTTTGCCGTTAGGCTCACGCGAGCGTTTATTGGTTGTTGAAATAGATAACGCACAACATTTATTAGGGGTGACACCTCATAGTATTAATTATCTGCATAAATTAGAGACTCCATTAAGTGAAAAAGAATTACCTGAGCTGGCAAAACGCTTTAGTAAACTCTTAAATCCACAAACAAACCAAAATAAAAAGAAATGATATTATGACAAAGTGGCTGCTTATTATTTTAGTTATTGTGTTTGCACCCAACGTAAGTGCCGAAGGTATTGATGCACTGACTATTACAACAAACGCAGATGGCACGCAAGATTACTCGGTAACATTACAAGTTTTAGCTATTATGACGGCGCTGAGCTTTATACCCGCCGCTATAATTATGATGACCTCATTTACACGTATTATTGTTGTACTTGCTATTTTACGCCAAGCAATTGGTTTGCAATCAACGCCTTCCAATCAAGTGTTATTAGGTATGTCGCTTTTTTTAAGCATTTTTATAATGTCGCCTATTTATCAACAAGTAAATGAGCGCGCAATAGAGCCATATTTAAACGAGCAAGTAACATCGGTACAAGCGCTTGAGCTTGCTAAAGAACCTATGAAAACGTTTATGTTGTCGCAGGTTCGAATTAAAGACTTAGAAACATTTGCTAAAATAGCCGGTTACGATCAGTTAGATTCGCCCGAGGATACACCTTTAATCGTGTTGATCCCTGCATTTGTAACCAGCGAATTACAAACAGCTTTTATTATTGGATTTATGTTTTTCATCCCATTTTTAATCGTTGATTTAGTCGTTGCCTCTGTTTTAATGGCAATGGGTATGATGATGCTTTCACCGATGATTGTATCTCTCCCGTTTAAAATTATGCTATTTGTACTTGTTGATGGTTGGAGCTTAGTTATGGGTACTTTAGCTAAAAGCTTTGGTTTAGGAACATGATGATGCTTAATAAAAAGCAAATGCCTAACTAGGAGTACAGCATGGAACCAGAAATTTTTGTTGATATTCTTAGTGATGCTCTGTTTTTAATTATTAAGTTGGTTTCTGCTATTGTAGTGCCTGGCTTAATAATTGGCTTAGTAGTTGCTGTATTTCAAGCAGCAACCTCTATCAATGAACAAACATTAAGCTTTTTACCTCGTTTATTAATTACAATTAGCGCCTTAATAATTGGTGGGCATTGGATTACGCAAGAATTGATGGACTTTTTTACTCGCTTAGTTTTACTTATTCCTGAAATTGCAGGCTAAATGTGGAGTATCCATTTTCAGTTGTAATTCAATGGTTGAGCGATTTTTTGCTGCCTTTAATACGTATCAGTTCAATGATCATGATTATGGCGGGTTTGGGTGCTAAAAATGTACCTACACGAATAAAAATGGGTTTGTCTGTTGTTGTAACCTTTGTTGTTGTGCCTGTCCTACCACCATCTACTTTTACTAACTTGTTTTCGTTTGAAATGATTTTAGTTGTTATACAACAAATGCTGATAGGGACTGCTATTGGCTTCGCTTCTATCCTTTTATTAAATACCTTTGTATTAGCTGGGCAAATACTAGCAATGCAAACCGGTTTAGGTTTTGCTTCTGTTATTGATCCCTCAAATGGTGCAAGTGTTCCTGCTGTTGGACAATTTTTTCTTATTTTAGCGACACTTTTATTTTTTGTATTTAATGGTCATTTAATGATGATTCAAATGGTTGTGCATAGCTTTGATGTATTGCCAATTGATGGTAATTGGTGGTCTGTAGATCATTACTGGGACATAGTGACGTGGGGCAGCTGGATGTTTACTACAGCGCTTGTGCTTTCACTTGCGCCTCTTACCGCTATGCTTGTTATAAATATGTCGTTTGGCATTATGACGCGTGCAGCACCTCAGCTAAATGTTTTTTCTATTGGCTTTCCACTTACTTTAGTTGCTGGGCTTATTATTATTTGGGCTACGCTGGGCAACTTTGTATCTCAATTTGAGTTTCAGTGGTTAAAAATGATTGAGTTAATGTGTAGCTTAGTTGGTTGTTCGCCTTAGGAGAGAGTAATGTCTGAAGATTCAGGACAAGAAAAAACAGAAGAACCCACATCCAAAAAAATCGAAGAATCCAAAAAGAAAGGTCAAATAGCCCGTTCAAAAGAACTTGGAACTATGTTTGTTCTTATTTTTTCTGCAATTTCATTATTAATGTACGGTCCTGAAATAGGCAAAGCTTTATACAATATTATGGGTAGGACGCTCAGCCTTAACCGAAGTGAAACTTACGATACAACAAAAATGTTTGCTGTATGGGGGGAGGTTTCAGATGCTTTAATGTTTCCGATGGCTATGTTTGTATTAATAATTGTTTTTGCAGCATTTATTGGTAATACGCTATTAGGTGGCTTTAATTTTAGTTGGGAAGCAGCTGCGCCAAAAGCGAGTAAAATGTCACCAATGAAAGGTTTTAAACGCATGTTTGGTCCACAAGCTGCTATTGAGCTTGTAAAGTCACTTTTAAAGTTTGGTTTAGTTGCTAGTTTTGCTGTTTTTTTAATTAATACTTATTTTGATGAGATACTTCATTTAAGTGTAGAAAGCGCACCGGGTAATATTATTCATGCCTTAGAGATTTTAGGATGGATGTTTTTAGGGCTCTCTTGCACGTTAATTGTTATTGCTGCTATTGATGCACCATTTCAAAGCTATAACCATAACAAACAACTCAAAATGACGTTGCAAGAAATTAAAGATGAGTATAAAAATTCAGAGGGTGATCCTCAAATAAAAGCTCGAATAAGGCAAACGCAAAGGCAAATGTCGCAAAAGCGCATGATGCAAGATGTACCAGATGCCGATGTTATTGTTACTAACCCAACGCATTACTCAGTGGCATTAAAATACGATACAGAGCGAGCAGGTGCCCCTATTGTGCTTGCCAAAGGTGCAGATGAAATGGCGATGCAAATACGTAAAGTCGCTATTGGTAATGAAGTCCCTATAGTTGAATCACCTATGCTTACTCGAGCACTTTATCATACGGCAGAAGTGGGCGATCAAATTCCAGATCAGCTTTTTACCGCAGTTGCTCAAGTTTTAGCTTATGTATTTCAGCTTAAGCGCTTTAATAAGGGGCGCGGAAAGCGTCCAACTAAGCTTAAGAGTAAGCTTCCTATCCCCGATGCTTATAAGTATTAACATCTTAATACAGCTAATTTATTAACTTGGAATAGTTATTGCTAATTCTACGTAGTGTCAATTTTTTGAAATTGTAGAATTATGAGTTTTAAAGCTGTATTACAACAACTTAACAGAGATAAAAAAGAATATGCTAAAGGGGTAGGTACACCTTTACTTGTTCTTGCTGCCTTGGGGATGGTTATTTTACCATTACCTCCTTTCTTACTTGATATCCTTTTCTCGTTCAATATAGCTTTAGCCCTAGTGGTTCTTTTGGTTACCGTATATACCATGAAGCCTGTCGAATTTGGTATGTTTCCGGCTGTGCTGTTGATTGCAACGATTATGCGCTTAGCCCTTAATGTGGCCAGTACACGTGTTGTGTTACTTGAAGGTCATAATGGTGGTGATTCCGCTGGTAAAGTAATTGAAGCCTTTGGCTCAGTTGTTATAGGCGGTAACTACGCAGTTGGTTTGGTTGTATTCTTAATTTTAATCATTATTAATTTTGTGGTAATTACAAAAGGTGCAGGGCGTATTTCAGAAGTATCTGCACGTTTTACCCTTGATGCAATGCCTGGTAAACAAATGGCAATTGATGCTGATTTAAATGCCGGTTTTATTAGTGCTGAGCAAGCACGTGACCGACGCGAAGAAGTAACGCGCGAAGCCGATTTTTACGGCTCAATGGATGGTGCGAGTAAATTTGTAAAAGGTGATGCTATTGCTGGCATCATTATTTTGATTATTAATATAGTCGGTGGTTTATTTGTTGGGATGATTCAACATAATTTAAGCTTTGGTCATGCGATGGAAGTTTATACATTACTTACTATTGGTGATGGGTTAGTTGCTCAACTTCCTTCTTTACTACTTTCAATTGGTACTGCGATTGTTGTAACGCGCCAAAATGAATCACTCAATATGGGTGATCAATTTAAGAAACAACTCGGTAACGAAAAATCATTATTTATTGCATCAGGTATTTTAATAATAATGGGTTTGGTCCCTGGCATGCCACATTTTGCCTTTTTAAGCTTAGGTGCACTTTTAGGGTATTTAGCTTATTACACGCAACAAGTTAAAATTAAAGCCGCTGCTGCAGAAGCAGAAGAGGCTGCTAATGGAGGGGCTGTAGGAACAGGCGTTGCAAATAAACAAGAGCAAAAAGAGCTTGGCTGGGATGATGTTCAACAGGTTGATGTAATTGGCTTAGAAGTAGGTTACAGATTAATTCCGTTGGTAGATCAATCTCAAGGTGGAGAGCTATTAAACCGTATTAAAGGCGTTCGTAAAAAGCTTTCTCAAGAATTAGGCTTTTTAGTACCGCCGGTTCATATTCGCGATAATTTAGAGTTAGACCCTAATGCATACAGAATAACACTAATGGGTGTTTCAACTGGTGAAGGGGAGCTAAAACACGGTGATGAGCTGGCTATTAACCCGGGGCAAGTTTTTGGTCCTATAAAAGGGGTGGAAACAAAAGACCCGGCATTTGGACTAGATGCAGTGTGGATTAAGCCAGATCAAAAAGATGAGGCGCAATCTTTAGGGTATACCGTAGTTGATTCAGCGACCGTTGTTGCTACGCATATTAGTCAATTATTAACGAACAGTGCTGCCTTATTACTTGGTCATGAAGAAGTTCAAAACTTACTTGATATGCTAGCTAAAAGCCATCCTCGTTTAGTGGAAGGGCTAGTGCCAGATGTGCTTCCTTTAACTGCAATTGTAAAAGTATTACAGAATCTATTAAACGAAGGTGTTGCAATACGCGACATGCGCTCAATAGTACAAACCCTTGTAGAGTACGGTCCTCGAAGCCAAGACCCTGATGTATTAACGGCTGCGGTACGTATTTCATTGCGCAGATTAATTGTTCAAGATGCTGTTGGTATGTCTTCAGAAATCCCTGTCATAACCTTGGCACCTGAGTTGGAACAGATGTTGCATCAGTCATTACAGAATGCAGGTGACGAAGGTGCCGGAATAGAGCCAGGTCTTGCAGAGCGACTTCAAATATCATTAAGTGAAGCGCATCAAAATCAAGAAATGGCTGGTGAACCTTCGATATTGCTGACATCAGGAATGTTACGCACTGTGTTATCTCGTTTTGTTAAGTACACCATTCCAGGATTGCGAGTGATGTCTTACCAAGAGGTACCAGACGAAAGACAGATTAAGATTGTTAGCTCGGTAGGCCAACAATAAGATTTCAACAGGGGTTAAATAATGAAAATTAAACGTTTTTTTGCTAAAGATATGCGCACTGCACTTAAAGAAGTTAAAGATGAGTTAGGTGTTGATGCGGTTATTATGTCAAACAAAAAGCTTGCCAACGGTGTTGAGATTGTTGCAGCTGTTGACTATGAAAAAGCAGCCCCTAAAGCAGTAGCCCAACCACAAAATGCACCGCCAGAGCGTGCTAACCGTATGGCGCAATCACAAAGTATGCATAACTTTGTGAAACCAGAACCTCAACGTTCAAAGCCTGTACAACAAGCAAAAGTTGCTGATAGCCTAGAAGCCTTATTAGAGCGTCAATCACCACGCCCTCGCTCTCCTGAACTTGCATCTATGTTTTCACAGTCAGGAATCGATACTACCGAAAATTATCAAGAGCCTGCAGTAAAACAACGCCCTACAAGTAATATGTTTGCACGTGAAAACTCTGCACCAGCAAGACCACATACTCAAGCCGATAGTTTAGGTTTTGACGATTTAGACCGTGATTTTGATGATTTAGAGAGCCCTGTTACTACACGCCAAACAGTTAAAAATAATGAAAGTGAAGAAATAACGTCAATGCGTGAAGAGATGAATGCAATACGTCAATTATTAGAACACCAAGTATCAGGATTAATGCAGCAAGATATGGCACGCCGCGACCCAACTCGTGCATGTATGATTGACCGCTTAGTTGGTATGGGAATAGATAAAGAAGTTGCAGAGCAAATGGCATGCTTTGTTCCTGATGATGTTTCTCGTCAGCAAGGCTGGAAAGCTTTATTGACTATGGTCGAAGACCAAATGCAAACAACCAATAATGAAATACTACGCCAAGGCGGTGTTTACGCATTAGTAGGACCAACAGGAGTTGGTAAAACAACAACTGTAGCTAAATTAGCAGCCTTAGGAGCACAAAAATACGGTGCCGATAAAGTTGCGTTAATTACCACCGATACATACAGAATTGGTGCATATGAACAGCTTGCAACTTATGGTCGAATCATTGGTTGTGGTGTAAAGCAGGTTAAAGATGCTAATGAATTAGCTGAAGTTTTATATCATTTACGAGATAAGCGTCTAGTATTAATAGATACTGCAGGTATGAGCCAACGAGACTTACGTTTGACAGAGCAGTTAAATACGCTAATGCGTAATCAGCGTGTTGATATTCGTAGCTATCTTGTACTAAGTGCAACAGCACAAATAAACGTATTGCAAGAAACAGTAAGGCATTTTAAAAAAGTACAGTTAAGTGGTTGTATTTTTACTAAATTAGACGAATCTTTAAGTTTAGGTGAGATTATTAGTATTGCGATTCAAAACCGCCTCCCAATAGGGTATCTTACTAATGGTCAACGAGTTCCTGAAGACATTCGTGTTGCAAATGCCGAAAAACTAGTAAAAAAAGCTGAGCAATTGTATTTAAAAAGAATAAAAGCACAACATTCAAGACACCAATCAGTGGCGTCGAGCACAGTAGGGATGTATGATTAACACAGTATTAGATCAAGCAAGCGGCCTGCGCAAAATGAGTCAAAACAATAACAACGGCGTAAAAGTTATCGCTGTGACCGGTGGTAAAGGTGGTGTAGGTAAAACAAATGTTTCCCTTAACACCGCAATAGCACTTGGTCAGCAAGGAAATCGAGTATTAGTACTTGATGCCGACTTAGGTTTAGCAAACTGTGATGTGATGCTTGGACTGCGTGTTGAACGTAATTTATCGCACGTATTATCTGGCGAATGTGAACTCGATGAGATTTTAGTTGAAGGTCCAGGCGGAATTAAAATAGTACCAGCAACATCAGGCTCTCAAAGTATGGTTGAGTTATCACCATCAGAGCATGCTGGCCTTATTCGTGCTTTTAGCGAATTAAATACCGAATTTGATATATTAATTGTAGACACTGCCGCCGGCATTTCAGATATGGTGCTAAGCTTTTCACGTGCAGCACAAGATGTAATGGTTGTCGTTTGTGATGAACCAACATCGATCACTGATGCATACGCACTTATTAAAGTTTTAAGTCGTGAGCATGGTGTATATAAATTTAAGATTGTTGCGAATATGGTTCGCAGCATGCGCGAAGGTCACGAACTCTTCGCAAAACTTTCCAAAGTAACCGATCGCTTTTTAGATGTGTCTATGGAGCTGGTGGCTATTGTTCCTTATGACGAAAATATGCGTAAAGCAACGCGTCGTCAAAAAGTCATTGTAGAATTATTTCCAAATTCACCTGCGGCATTAGCTTTTAAAGCACTCGCGACGAAAGCTGTAAAATGGCCTATACCTAATCAACCTTCTGGGCATTTAGAGTTTTTTATTGAGAAGCTGGTTAACGGCTAATTATGACAATATCGGTAAATAGAGCTATGGGATATCAGTCAACACAAAATTTAAATGTGATTGTTGAAAAGCATGCATCACTTGTCAAAAAAGTGGCGTGTCACTTAATTGCTCGCTTGCCTCCTAGTGTTCAGCTCGATGATTTAATTCAATCAGGCATGATTGGTCTAATAGAGGCATCAAAAAACTTTGACGCTACTAAAGGTGCAAGCTTTGAAACATTTGCAGGTATTCGTATTCGTGGAGCAATGCTTGATGAAATGCGACGCGGTGACTGGGCTCCTCGCTCAGTACACCGTAAAAGCCGCCTTGTAGCCGAGACTATTACTACATTAGAAAAAGCGTTAAATCGTGAGCCAACAGATACAGAAGTTGCTGAAAAACTTGAAATTTCGCTAAATGAGTACCATCATATTTTAAATGATGTAAATTCAAGTAAAATTTTAGGCATTGAAGACTTGGGAATAGATGACGATGTTATCACTCCAGCAGGTCAAGATTTAACGCTAGACAAACCCTTTAATAATGTTAAAAATGAACGCTTTAATGAATCATTGTTAAGTGCAATAAAGTCATTGCCTGAGCGAGATGCGATGGTACTCTCTTTGTACTATAACGATGAAATGAATTTAAAAGAGATTGGACATATACTCGATGTAAGTGAATCGCGTGTAAGTCAGATACATGGTCAGGCGATGATTAAGCTCAAAGCAAAAATCAATGACTGGATAAACTAGTAGTAAGTAAACAAGGTTAAGACCTCACCGGAGGATGTTTTGGATAAAAACATGAAAATTCTTGTTGTTGATGATTTTTCGACAATGAGACGTATTATTAAAAATTTATTGCGTGACTTAGGCTTTACTAATGTTCAAGAAGCAGATGATGGCTCAACTGCTTTACCTATGCTACAAAATCAATCATTTGACTTTGTAGTTACAGATTGGAATATGCCTGGAATGCAGGGTATTGACCTTTTAAGGGCGATTAGAGCTGATGATAAACTAAAGCACCTACCTGTTTTAATGGTGACTGCAGAAGCTAAGAAAGAACAGATAATAGCTGCAGCTCAAGCTGGTGTTAATGGTTATATTGTTAAACCATTTACGGCTGGAACATTGAAAACAAAATTAGAAAAAGTGTTTGAACGCTTAGGTTAATGAAGGGGAGAGGCTTATGTCAGCACTTGCTGCGCCTCGAATAACGTTAGAACAAGCTCGCCAGCTCGTTGTTTTTTTAGAAAATGGTGAGCAAGATAAAGCCGATGAATTAATTTTAGACACCGCGTCTAAAGAGCAGTCAGAAATATTTGCTGAAGTTGGAAAATTAACTCGTCAATTACACGAAGCTTTAAAAAGTTTTGAGCTTGATACGCGTTTAACCAACATAACAACTGATGCTATTCCAGATGCTCAAAAGCGGCTTAATTATGTTATAGAAATGACAGAAAACGCTGCTAATAAAACAATGGATGCGGTTGAAGCTGGGTTACCAATAGCTCAGGAGTTAGCTAATGAAGTGGCCCATATTAAACCGACATGGGATCGCTTAATGAGCCGCGAAATTGATCTTGGCGAATTTAAAACACTATGCCACAGCATCGATAAGTTTATGAATAACTCTCATCATAAAACTGATGAATTACAAAGCTTAATGACCAATATACTCATGGCTCAAGATTACCAAGATTTGACAGGGCAAGTTATTCGTCGAGTTATGGAGCTTGTAAGAGAAGTTGAAGAAAGCTTACTCCATCTGTTAACAGCTTTTGCTGCGCAAGATGTGAATACTGCTGACACAATAGAACAACAAAAAACAGAAGACCCGGTTAGCGCACAAACATTAGCAGGACCAGAAGGCCCTATTATTGATAAAGAATCGCGTAATGATGTTGTATCTGATCAAGATGAAGTCGATGATCTTTTATCAAGTTTGGGCTTCTAAGAGGAGAGTAACTGCATGTTTGAAGTCGATGAAGATATTTTACAAGACTTTCTTGTAGAGGCAGGAGAAATCCTTGAGCTTTTATCTGAACAGTTAGTTGAACTGGAGAACAATCCAGAAGATACAGAGTTACTGAATGCTATATTCAGAGGCTTTCATACCGTAAAAGGTGGTGCAGGATTCTTAGCAATGACGGAGTTGGTTGATGCTTGTCATGGCGCAGAAAATGTATTCGATTTACTCAGACAGGGTGTACGCACAGTAAACTCTGAATTAATGGATGTTATTTTACAAGCACTCGACACCATTAATGAAATGTTCGCAACGATTCAAAATCGCGATAAGCCAGAACCCGCAGATCCTCAATTACTTCAAGTTTTACATAAATTAGGCTTACCACCAACAGAGGAAGAACTCACCGGTTCATCTTCAGAGGTTGATATTGAGCAACCTCAAAATGAAATAGTTGAAGCCCCAGAATTAGATGACGAAGACCCATTTGCTTTTGATGAGTTATTTAACCCTCCTACAGGGTCAACTGCATCTACTTCTGATACTCAAATTGATGAAATAACGGAAGATGAATTTGAAAACTTACTTGACGAATTACATGGAAAAGGCAAAAGCCCTACCATTCAAGGGTCAATAAGTAGCAATGATTTGAGTGGTGATATTACAGATGATGAGTTTGATAACTTATTAGATGAGTTACATGGCGTGGGTAGTTTTGGTGCTGTCGAAATAAAAAATGACTCAATAGCGACTCAAAATACGAGCCCAACTAATAAAGGTACAGAACAAAAATCATCCTCAGCTACTAATGCTATAGACTCTTCAAATGATGAAATTAGTGATGATGAATTTGAAGCTTTGCTTGATGAACTTCATGGCAAAGGAAGTGCACCTAAATCGATTGAAAACGTTTCGGCTGCACCTAAAAAACCAGCATCTGCGAAAGTCGCTCCAGTAGTACAAAATAAAAAAGCTGAACCGGCAAAAGCACCAGTTGTAAAAGCAGCAATAAAACCAGTAGGTAAACCGGTTGTTAAAGCGCCGAGCACACCTGCTGTTAAAAAAGCAACACCACCGGCAGCAGAAACTACAGTACGTGTTGATACTAAGCGCCTTGATCAAATTATGAACATGGTAGGTGAGTTGGTATTGGTACGTAATCGTTTGGTTAGCTTAGCGACTAATTCAGATAGTGAAGCAATGGGTAAAGCAATATCTAACTTAGATGTTGTTACAGCTGATTTGCAAGGTGCGGTTATGAAAACACGCATGCAGCCTATCAAAAAAGTATTTGGTCGTTTTCCTCGCGTTGTTCGAGATTTAGCGAGAACTTTAAATAAAGACATTAATTTATTACTAATCGGTGAAGAAACCGACTTAGATAAAAACTTAGTTGAAGCTCTTGCCGATCCGCTAGTGCATTTAGTGCGAAATTCAGTTGATCATGGTATTGAAATGCCTGATTTACGCGAAGCCGCAGGAAAACCAAGAACAGGTACTGTTACCTTATCCGCTTCTCAACAAGGCGACCATATTTTACTTACCATTCAAGATGATGGTGCTGGTATGGATGCTGAAAAGCTGAAAAAAATAGCAATTAACAAAGGCGTACTTGATCATGACCAAGCAAGTCGACTTTCTGATACTGAAGCATATAACCTAATTTTTGCGCCTGGCTTTTCGACTAAAGAAGAGATTTCGGATATTTCAGGTCGCGGTGTAGGTATGGATGTAGTTAAAACCAAAATCATTCAACTTAATGGCTCTGTAAGTATTCAATCTGAACTAGGTGTTGGTACTATTTTAGAAATAAAAGTACCGCTAACACTGGCTATATTACCAACCTTAATGGTTATTGTTGGTGAGCAAACATTTGCATTGCCTCTGGCTGGCGTTAGTGAAATTTTTCACTTTGATTTAAATAAAACAAATGTAGTGAATGGTCAACTAACTGTTATTGTTCGTAAAAAAGCAATTCCACTATTTTACCTAGAGCATTGGTTAGTGAAAGGCGCCGACCGCTCACAACGTAAGGCCCAAGGACACGTTGTTATTGTGCAAATAGGCACGCAACAAGTAGGCTTTGTTGTTGACTCATTGATCGGGCAAGAAGAAGTGGTTATAAAACCACTTGATGCTCTATTACAAGGTACACCAGGCATGGCCGGTGCGACTATTACTTCGGATGGTGGTATAGCGCTGATTTTAGATGTTCCTAACCTGTTAAAACATTACGCTGGCTGATAATAAAGTAGATGCACTGTAAGGTGCATCTACACTTAAATTAAATAAGAGAGCTAAATGGCCGTTAAAGTTTTAGTTGTTGACGATTCAAGTTTTTTTCGCCGCAGAGTAAGTGAAATTCTTGAGCAAGATAGCGATATTGAAGTTATAGGCTTTGCCGTTAATGGTAGAGAGGCTGTTGATAAAACAGCTCAGCTACGTCCTGATATGATTACAATGGATGTAGAAATGCCTGTGCTTGATGGTATTAGTGCGGTAAAAGAGATCATGGCGAGTAATCCAACGCCTATTTTGATGTTTTCATCTTTAACACGTAATGGAGCAACAGCAACACTTGATGCTTTAGACGCTGGTGCAATGGATTTTTTACCTAAAAAGTTTGAAGATATTGCGCGTAACAATGAAGATGCTATAAAACTTTTACAAACAAAGGTTAAAGAAATTGGTCGTAGACGCATCCCGCGTTCTTTTAAGCCTCTTACACCAACAAAGCTTACATCCAATACCCCTGTAACACCCTCAAGCTTAGCTAAAAATACAAATATAAAGCAGCCAGATAGAAGCTTTCAACGTGAAGAATCTACAACTGTTGCTCATTCTAGAGCTAATACATCGTCAATACGCGCGAGTGGAAAGCAGTATAAACTTGTTGTTATTGGAACTTCAACAGGAGGGCCTGTTGCATTACAAACAATATTGACTCAATTACCGGCTAACTTTGCGCATCCTATTTTATTGATTCAGCATATGCCCGCTGCATTTACACCGGCATTTGCGGCTCGTTTAAATGGGTTGTGTCAAATTAAAGTAAAAGAGGCACAACAAGGCGATCGCCTACAACCGGGTACTGCTTATTTAGCGCCTGGTGGACAACAAATGATGGTAGAGGGACGCGGCTCAGCTAAAACATTACGAGTATTTGAAGATCATAGTGAGCGAATTAGTTACAAGCCTAGTGTAGATGTAACGTTTGCAAGCGTTGCAAAAGCGTACCAAGGCGATGTACTTGCTATTGTTTTAACGGGTATGGGAGCTGATGGACGCGATGGCGCAAGAATGCTAAAACAAACTGGTGCAACTATTTGGGCACAAGATGAGAAAAGCTGTGTTGTTTATGGAATGCCACAAGCAGTTACTAATGCTGGCTTAGCGAGTGAAAGCTTGCCTTTAGCTGAGGTGGCAACGCGGATTAAAAGAGAGATAGGTTGTGGATAAGCTTTCGGTACTTGGTTTATTTATTGCTCTTGGCGCTATAGCTATAGGCTATTCGTTAGAGGGGGGTGATGTATCTGCATTATTTAACGGACCTGCGCTTATAATTGTACTTGGTGGTACGCTTGGTGCCGTGATGCTACAAACATCAACAAGTACATTTAAAAAAATGTTAAAGATAAGTCATTGGGTTTTTATATCTCCACAATATGATATTGACGAGGCTATTGAGCAAGTTAAACGTTGGTCTCAAAAGGCGCGTCAAGAAGGCTATCTTGCTCTTGAAAATGAAGCACTTACTCATCCTGATGCGTATGCGGCAAAAGGGTTAAGTTTACTTGTAGATGGTTGCTCAGAACACAAAATAAGAGATACGCTAGAAATTGACTTATTATTAGAAAGAGACCGTTTATTAGAGGCTGGTCGCGTTTATGAAGCAATGGGAGGTTACAGTCCTACTATTGGTATTTTAGGTGCCGTGCTTGGTCTTATTCAGGCTATGTCTTTTATTACAGATCCACAAAAGCTAGGTGCAGGTGTAGCAACTGCATTTATAGCCACTATTTATGGTGTTGGTTTAGCTAATTTATTATTTTTGCCAATGGCAAATAAGCTAAAACAACGTGTTGAACAAAAAATGCTTTACCATGAAATGCTCGCTGAAGGTGTCATTGCAATAAGCTTAGGTGAAAGCCCGATAAATATAGAACTAAAGCTTGAGGCTTATCGTGTAGAACGCCCTAACTTAGTGGACGAATAACGGCTATGTTACGCCGACGTTTACGCAACAACACTGCATCAAAAAGTCAGCATACTGAGCGTTGGCTTGTATCCTACGCTGATTATATGACAATTATGTTTGCCTTTTTTGTTGTTTTGTATGCTATAGCTATTAATAAAGAAGAAAAGTTTCAAATTTTATCGGATTCACTCGAACAAGTTTTTGATAAATCTGCACGCCAGCACTCCCAAAAAGGGGAGGGAGTTAATGGTGATGGTATTCTTACCGATAGAGTAACACCCGAACAAGAGATACTTTATGGTGAGAGTATTCAAAAACAGGAGCAAGGACCTCTCTTGCTTGACGGTCAAAGTGATACCAGCAATATAAAGCAAAAGTATTTAGGAAAGCCTTTAGATAGCTTATTAACAAAATTACAATCAGCACTCATTGATGAAATCCGAGATGGTGAAGCAAGTTTAGAATTAACTGAAGATTGGTTGATAATAGAACTTAGCTCAGGAATGTTATTTTCAAGTGGTAGCTCTGTTGCACACTCTCGTGCAAAGCAAGTGGTTAAAATAGTTAAAGATATTATTGCTCCTGTTGATAATTATATTAGAGTACGTGGTTATACTGATGATGAAACAATCCGAAATGAGATTTTTAGATCAAACTGGGAGCTGTCGGTTGCTAGGGCAACATCAATTTTGGTTGAACTTGAAACGTTAGGGATTAACTCTGCTCGAATGGCAATAGAAGGGTATGGTCAATATTCTCCTTTTGCAGATAACGAAACACGTGAAGGTCGAGCTGAAAATCGCAAGGTTGTTATAGCGCTTTCAAAATATGGATTACCCCCTAAACTTGAAACGAAAATACCAGAACAAACAAATAAAGATGTACAGCCAGAACCAGAAGTTGAGCTACCTTCAGATGACGATACAATAAAAATACTTCGTTTGCCTCATGGTGGAATTCGTATAACTACACGCAATAAACAGTAATTAGGATGTAATGTGAAGATTTGGACTGTAGCAAATCAAAAAGGTGGAGTAGGTAAAACAACAACTGCTGTTAGCCTTGCTGGTATTCTTGCATTGCAAGGTAAGCGCGTATTGCTTATAGATACAGATCCCCATGCATCACTCACATATTACTTTGGTATTGACTCAGAAGATTTAGAAATTAGTGTATATGATATTTTTGCACGCGGAACGAGTATGCAAAGCGAGGAAATACTCCAAGCATTATGCCCATCAACACTCGAAAACCTTGATATTTTACCTGCGACTATGGCAATAGCCACATTAGATAGAAGTATGGGAAATAAAACCGGGATGGGATTAATATTAAAAAAAGCGCTTGCAAAAATTAGTGAACATTACGATTATGCCATTCTTGATTGTCCTCCTGTACTGGGGGTATTAATGGTGAATGCACTTGCGGCGAGTGAACGTATTTTAGTGCCTGTACAAACAGAGTTTTTAGCCTTAAAAGGCCTCGATAGAATGATGCGTACTATGGAGTTAATGCAAACCTCTCAAGCGAAAAGCTATCAATATACTATAATTCCTACTATGTATGATAAGCGTACAAAAGCATCGTTAGAAGCATATAAAACACTGAGAGATACATATAAAGATAAAGTTTGGCCGGGTGTAATTCCGGTTGATACAAAGTTTAGAGATGCAAGCTTTGCACAAAAAGTCCCTGTTGAGTTTTGTCCTCGCTCTCGTGGTGTATTTGCGTATAAAGCATTGCTAGATTATTTAATTGAACAAGGTTAATAAATGAGTAAGCAATTATTTGCTAATGAAAAAGTAATGACTCAATACTTAGGTGCGTTGTTATGTGACGATGAGCCCGAAGATAACCTTGAACCGGTTGCTAAATTACTCGAACAAGTGCCGGAGGCCGCTCAGCAAGAGCGAGTTAATTTAAAGCCTAAAGAGCAGGCAGAAAAAGTTGTTCAACAAGATTTAAAAATAACTGAAGTAGAGCCTTTAATTACTGAAAGTGATGATGTAGTTGCCGATACCGTTGTTGATGTTATTGACGATACTGCAATGCACTTATCTGAAGAGCCTGAGCAATTACTTAAAACACAAAACCAAGAAGATTATTTTGAAGATGAATTTCAAGCGTTATTTTTTGAAGTTGCAGGGCTAACGCTTGCTGTACCTTTAAAAGCACTTGGCGGGATTCATCATTTAGGTGAGGTAAATCATTTGTTTGGGAAGCCTAAGTGGTTTAAAGGCGTTATGCTTAACAGAGATGAAAAGCTAAACGTGGTTGATACTGCACGGTGGGTTATGCCTGAAAAGTATAATGAAGAGCTCGAAGCATCACTTAACTATCAATATTTAATTACTTTAGGTGACAGTCAATGGGGACTTCAAGCCGAAAAGTTGATAAATAACATTACATTAAGAAAAGAAGATGTAAAATGGCGTACAAACAAAAGTAAGCGCCCATGGCTTGCTGGCGTAATTAAAGAAAAAATGTGTGCTTTAATAGATGTAGATAATTTAAATGTATTATTGGAGAAAGGCTTAGATAGTCGTCAATAATAATGATCATTACGGGGTAACAGCATGAATCAAGAAAAATTACTGTCAGCGAACAAAAATGCAGATAACGATGAAATATTACAATGGGTTACGTTTAAGCTAGAAGAAGAAACTTATGGCGTAAACGTAATGCAAGTACAAGAAATATTACGTTACACCGAAATTGCGGCTGTGCCGGGCGCGCCGTCTTACGTGATTGGCATTATTAACTTACGTGGCAACGTAGTAACCGTTATTGATACACGTGCGCGTTTTGGTTTAGATGCTACTGACGCTACTGATAATTCTCGTATTCTAATAATTGAGGCTGAAGAGCAAGTTATTGGTATTTTAGCAGACAGTGTATCTGAAGTTGTTTATTTACGTAGTTCGGAAATAGACAGTGCACCAAACGTTGGTACTGAAGAAAGTGCTAAGTTTATTCAAGGTGTTTGTAATCGCGAGAATGAGTTGCTTATTTTAGTCGATTTAAACAAGTTACTCAGCGATGATGAATGGGATGAGTTAAGCGATTTATAAGCTTAATTATTAAAAATTATGCTGTTACTTAGTATCGCAATAGCAGCGTTAGCTGTCGGGTTTATATCGCTGGCGCTAATTGTTGCATTAAAAAACAAACAAGCTAATGAGCTTGCCTCTGTCATGCAGCAACTTAAAGACACTTCAGAGCAAACACATATTTTGAGAAGTGAGATTTCAGAGTTACGCACAGGCCTTTTAAGTATAGGCAAACGCGTACTTGAAGTTGAACAACAAAACCAAGACCTAGTTCAACAACAAGCGGCTCAAAAGTACGATGACCCTGACGCTAAAATTTATTCTCGAGCTGTAAAAATGGTAGGGTTAGGCGCTGATTTAGATGAAGTGATTCGTGAGTGTGAATTACCTAGAGCAGAAGCCGAATTACTGTTTTCATTACATAAACAAAAAGGCGCTTAGCGCCTTTTTAGTTATAAATTTATAACTAAACTCATGCTTTAATATTTAACTTTCCTTGGAAGTCCTTCCAACCAGGTGGAAATTGACCTCTTAATACATACGAAAACGCAATAAGTTCTGCAATTACATAATAAAGTTCTTTTGGAATTTCTTCCCCTAACTCTAAATGCGATAACGTTTTAGCAAGCGCTGCATCTTCGTGGATCATAATGCCTTTTTTCTTGGCCGCAGCTATTATTTCGTCAGCTAATTCACCAAAACCTTTCACACTTACAGTGGGGGTGTTACCTGCTTCATATAAAAGTCCAATGGCTGATTTATTTGTTGATATATCACTCATAGCTAAACCTTAATATTAATAATTGCGTGTGATTTATAAAATGCCTGATTGCCTGCATCGCCTCGTTTTAAATTAAGCTCGCCAACTTGTAAGCCATGTTTAGCTAGTTTTGATCTTAAGTTATCTAGGTGAGGGTGAGCAATTGCACTTACCTCTTGGCTTGATGCTAATAGCTGACAATCAAGTGCTTTATCCATTAATTCAGCAGTGATTTGGAGTTGACCTAGTTCAGCATAATCGAAGTTTAACCTTACAAACCACACATTTTTATCTTCTAATTTATCTACACTTTGCTTTTTATATTGCCCTAAAGTTATTTCTGTTTGGGCTGCTTCTGGTGGCAATTTCATTGGTAGTAAAAATTGTACTAAAGGATTTGAATCAGGCTGTTGATTAGGTGTTGTAATTTGGATTTGAGTTAATGTGCTTTTAACTTGAATTAGTTCGCCTGCAAGTGCTTGAATTTGAGGTTGTTGTAACTGTTCAAGTAGCTTTGCTGTTGTATTTCCTGTTTTAAATGTGGGCATTAAGACTTGAAGTAATGCATCTACACCAGTGTGATTATTTAAGCTAATAGGGGAGATCGATTGATTAATAATTGGTGCAGCTAAAATACTTACAGCAATCTGCTCTAAGCCTTTAGTAAAACTACTTTGTAAGGTGTCATTAGTCAGTTGTGAGGGCTGTATTGCAGCAAGTATTTCACGCTGCATGGTAGTAGGGTGTGTATTACTACTTGATACCATACGATTAAATGCCTGATTAATGAGGCGCGTTAAATCGGGTGTATCCTTTACTGCTTTATTTGTTATGTCGGTTATTTGACTACTCAAAAGTGACTTGTTATTAATGATCGTTTGGGTAGACGTTACTGCACTAAATTGCTTTAACAGAGGTGAAAGTAACTTTTCTTCTATTGGTAGTGGTATTTGATTGCGAGAAATATTTTCAGGTACTGTTTGCCATGCATTAGCACTAGCCTTTATAAGTTGAGTTAGCTGTACCAAAGGAGGGAGTTGAGTTAAGTCTTTAGAAAAGCCATTTAATAAGTTAGATGGTTTACTTTCAGTGTCGGTAATTATCGTATTTATATTTTGAGTAATATTTACTTTTTGATTAATTGCTTGTTGTTTTAACTCTGTTGCAAAAGGCTTATTTTCAAAATACTTAACAGCATCATTAATTCTGGTTTTAAAATCACTAAAGCTATTTTGAATCCACGACTTTATTGGGCTATCAGACGTAAGCAGTGGGCTTGCTTTGATAGTGGACGCAGAAAAAGGTATTTCAGGGGCACTGCTTTTTTGAGCTAAAAGTAACTCGTTAAACGGTTTAGAAAATGAGTTATTAAGCGTCACTTTTATATTATCAGTATCGGTTTTAATTAATAGCTTATCTGCCTGATTCACTAAGTTTACTTTAATAGGTGTATTAGGTAGTTCAGTAACCTGTTGATTAGTAATCGGCGTTGTAAACGAACCTGACTTTTGTGCATGAGTTAAAATAGCCAGTTTAGGGGTTGCTTGTAGTTGTGCGTTTGGTAATAAAGCCACAAGCAATTTAGTAAGTTTAGTTTGACTAAGTGGTTGTGTATGAACCGTATCAGCAAAACGATTGATTACATTAAGCTGTGTGCCTTTGTTAGTAGTGCTAACAACTACTTTTAAAGGCTGCTCGGTTACAAGCAGTTGGGCTACCTCTTTGTTTATCGCAATACTGGCGTTGAGTTTATCAATGACTAATTTTGGGGTAGGGGACATAACCACTTGTACATCCATTGGTTTACTTTGTACCTCAGTACCCGTGTTAACATAATTTAGTAAACGCTGTAATTGAGCCGGCTTGTTTAAAGTAATAGTTGTACTGTTTGGCGTAATATTGAGTTGTTTGCCATCTGGGTTGAGCTGTATGTTAGCGCTGGCTATTTTTTGTAAGTTTTGAGGGGCGTTTGTAGTGCCAAGCCTTAATGTTTGCCAATGCTTATCAATAAATACATCAAGCGTAACTGAGTCTTTCGAAAATTGAATGTTTTTAGCCGCAAGCACCTCATTAGGTAATTGCGATAACTCATTGGTTTGAGGGTTAGTCGATTGATTGATAACCAATGAATTAGATAATGTTATTTGCGTTGGCGTATTCATTATTTTAAATCAAGTTTTCTCTATTTTAAGTGAATCGATTTTAAAGCAATATTCGTATTACCCTATCATTATGGTAGACTAACGCCTAATTTTTGGCAGAGAGAATCGTCATCTTGTTACACATTAAGTCCGTCACCTGCATCAAGCAAGATCGTTGTTTGTTTGCGGATCTTAATTTTAGCCTTAATAGCGGTCAAATCATGCAATTAGCGGGTCCTAATGGGGCTGGTAAAACATCGCTGTTGCGTATTATCGCTGGCTTTTCTGTGCCTGATGAAGGGGCTGTTTTATTTCAAGAGCAACCCATATCTAAGTACTATGAAGAGTATGCCAGAGAGCTGCTTTTTATAGGTCATAAAACAGGTGTAAATACTCAGCTAAGCGCAGTTGAGAATGTTCGCCATTGGTTACACATAAATGGCTACATAAACGAGCCTGATTTATACCCTATTTTAGCTCAAATTGGTCTTGTTGGACTTGAAGATGTACCCGTTAGAATGTTGTCTGCTGGACAACAACGACGTGTAGCTTTGGTAAGGCTTTGGTTAAGTGATGCTAAATTATGGGTACTTGATGAGCCATTTACTGCGCTTGATAAAAGCGGTGTTGCCTTTTTACAGCAGCGATTTACCGAGCATTTATTAAACGGTGGAGCTATTTTGTTAACGACCCACCAAGATTTAACGACCCACTTTAGTAACTTACAAACGGTTACATTGGAGTATCGCCACTAATGACTCGTCAACACTCTTATTGGTTGCTATTTAGTGCGGTATTTACCAAAGATGTAAAGCTTGCGTTTCGTCAGCGCGCCGAAATTGTAAACCCTATTTTATTCTTCTTAATTGTAATTTCATTATTTCCGTTAGCAATTGGACCTGAGCCCGGTCTACTGGCGAGAATGGCGCCGGGAATTATTTGGGTTGCCGCATTACTCTCTACCATGTTGGGTTTAGATAAGCTGTTCAGAGATGACTTTAACGATGGCTCATTAGAGCAGTTAATTGCGTCGTCTTACCCGTTATCGTTAACTGTACTCGCTAAAGTGGCTGCTCACTGGGTAGTAACAGGTTTACCGCTTGTATTAATGACTCCGTTATTTGCGTTGTTATTAAACCTAGAAAGTACGGCACTAACAGCGACCGTTTTAACATTATTATTAGGCACACCACTATTGAGCTTTATTGGCGCAATTGGTGCTGGGCTTACTGTGGGGCTACAAAAAGGGGGTATTTTGATGAGTTTACTCGTACTGCCTTTGTATATTCCTGTTTTGATTTTTGCAACGTCGGCTATCGATACCAGTACAATGTCGCTGGATTATAGTGGGCAGCTTGCCATCCTTGGTGCAATGTTACTTCTTGCTATTATTAGCGCACCAATTGCCATATCGTCAGCTTTAAAAGTGAGTGTAAGTTAATGTGGAAGTGGTTACATCCCTATGCTAAAGCAGAGCGTGCATACCAGTTATGCAATACGTTACTGCCTTATTTTGCCGTAGTTACCGTAGTTAGTATGATTGTTGGATGGGTATGGGGGCTTGGTTTTGCACCTGCTGATTACCAACAAAAAGACAGCTACCGTATCATTTTTATTCATGTTCCTTCCGCCATTTTATCTATGGGCGCTTACTCCTCAATGGCAATTGCCGCCATTGTTGCACTTGTATGGCAACTGCGAAATGCCGAACTTGCCGTTATTGCTATTGCGCCTGTTGGTGCATGTATTACGGCTATAGCGCTAATTACTGGCGCTGCTTGGGGTAAACCTATGTGGGGTGCTTGGTGGGTATGGGATGCGCGTTTAACGTCTGAACTTATTTTACTATTTTTATATCTTGGCGTGCTTTCGCTTTACCATGCATTTGAAGATAAGAAGTCAGCAGGGCGTGCGGCTTCTATTTTAGCGATTGTGGGCGTAATCAACTTACCTATTATTCATTACTCAGTTGAGTGGTGGAATACGCTACACCAAGGTGCAAGCATTACAAAACTAGACACCAAAGCAATAGACCCAAGTATGTTTTGGCCTCTTATGGTTAATATTTTAGCCTTTGCTGCTTTTGTAGGAACAGTGACTTTAATTCGTCTTAAAAATGAAATTTTGCAACGCGAAAAGCACCGACCGTGGGTGCGTTTGTTGTTAAATAAGGGGTAATTATGCAGTTCGACTCTTTTTCTGATTTTATTGCAATGGGAGGCTACGGGTTTTATATCTGGCTTTCTTTTGGTACATGCGCACTTATTTTACTCGGTATTTTAGTAAGTTCTTTAAGAGATACTAAACGTATTATGGCTTCAGTAGAGCAACAAATAATACGTGAAGCGCGAATTAAAAAAGCTAAACAGGAACAAGTATCATGAATCCAAGACGTAAAAAGCGCCTATTGGTAATTATTGCCGTACTGTTTGGTATTGGTGGTTCAATTGGTTTAGTGCTTTATGCACTCCAAGAAAATATTAACCTTTTTTATACGCCAAGCGAGCTTATTGATGGCAAAGGTCCAAATAAAGAAAAACCATTTATTGGGCAAAAGCTACGTATTGGCGGCATGGTTGTACCAGGCACCGTTAAGCGTAATGAACAAAGCTTACAAGTAAGCTTTAAGCTAATTGATACAGGTCCATTAGTGACCGTGCGTTATCAAGGTATATTGCCAGATTTATTTCGTGAGGGGCAGGGTATTGTAGCGCAAGGCGTATTAATAGAACCTAATGTAATTGAAGCCTTTGAAGTCCTTGCAAAGCATGACGAAGAATATATGCCAGCAGAAGTTGCCGAGGCAGTTAAAGGTATTAAGCACGAAAAACCAAAATACAACTTAGATAGTGGTAATTAGCTATGATCCCAGAAATTGGTTATTTTTCTTTAACGCTTGCCATGGTGCTAAGCGTTTTACTGTGTATTTTTCCTCTTTGGGGAGCGCATACCGGTAATCTTCGATTAATGCGTGCGGCTCCATCTTTAGCAATAGGGCAATTTGCTTTTGTATTAATCTCTTTTGCAGCACTTATTTATGCCAGTGTAACGGATGATTTTACCGTGTCGTACGTGGCGTATCACTCAAGTAGTACGTTGCCTTGGTATTATAAAATCACCTCTACGTGGGGCGGTCATGAGGGAGCCATTTTATTATGGTTAGTAATGCAAGCCGGTTGGACTGCAGTTGTAGCTGCGCGTTCTAAATCATTGCCTTGGGTGTTACGTGCTCGCGTGTTAGGTGTGCTTGGCTTTTTAGGTGTGGGTTTTATGATGTACACCTTGCTACTTTCAAGCCCGTTTGAGCGCCTACTTCCTTATTTTCCGGTAGAAGGGCGTGATTTAAATCCGTTACTTCAAGATCCGGGTATGATTATTCACCCGCCATTACTGTACATGGGTTATGTAGGGCTATCAGTTGCTTTCTCTTTTGCTATTGCTGCGTTGTTAACCGGCAAGCTTGATAACACATGGGCTAAATGGTCACGTCCGTGGACAATGACTGCATGGGGCTTTTTAACTCTTGGAATAACAATAGGTAGTTGGTGGGCGTATTCAGAGCTTGGCTGGGGCGGCTGGTGGTTTTGGGATCCAGTAGAAAACGCATCATTAATGCCATGGCTTGTGGCAACCGCATTACTGCACTCATTAAGCGTAACTGAAAAGCGCGGTGTATTTAAATCGTGGACTGTATTATTAGCGATAGCAGCGTTTTCGTTAAGCTTATTAGGCACCTTTATTGTGCGCTCAGGTATTATTGTATCGGTGCATGCTTTTGCTACAGACCCTGATCGTGGCTTATTTATACTCGCCTTTTTAGGTATTGTTGTTGGTGGTGGTTTGACGTTATACGCGCTGCGCGTATCGCAAGTACATAGTGAAGGTCGATACAAATTTGTATCACGCGAAGTGGCATTATGGCTCAATAATATATTTTTAGTGGTTGCTACATTAATTGTATTACTTGGTACGTTATTACCTATGGTTCATAAAGAAATGGGCTTGGGCAGTATTTCTATTGGCGAACCGTTTTTTAATAAGATGTTTGCAATAATTTTAGTCCCGTTTGCTATTTTGATGGGAATAGGACCATTTTTACGCTGGAAGCAAAATAAGTGGGCTTTTTTACAAAACAAAATATTAATGGGCGTATTAGCCAGTGTTGTTATTACCTGTGCTTGGTTGTTTTCAAGTTACGACTTAGTAAAACCACTTACGCTATTAGCTACAACGCTTGCAGTTTGGATTGCAATATCAACAGGGATTGATATTTACACTAAATCAGCTGTACACGGCACCTTAAAAGAAGGTTTAAAACGCTTAGGTGTAAGTTACTGGGCTATGGTGCTTGGGCATATTGGTATTTCGTTTGTTATTGCGGGTGTAACGCTTACATCGGCGTATTCAGTTGAGCGTGACGTATCGATGAAGCAAGGCGACACAGTTCAGCTTAACGAGTATGAATACCGCTTTGATGGTGTTAAAACTATTCGCGGACCAAACTACAGTGGTCATGCTGGTGTTGTATCGGTACTTAAAAACAATGAGCTAGTAACACGCTTACACGCCGAAAAACGTAAGTATGATATCGGTATGCAATTTATGACCGAGGCGGCAATAGATGCAGGCTTTACACGTGATTTATACTTAGCGTTAGGTGAACAGTTGAGTCAAGGTGCGTGGTCACTTCGCATTTATCATAAACCGTTTGTTCGTTGGATGTGGATTGGCGGTGTGCTTATTTCCCTCGCTGGATTTATGATTTTATTTGATAAACGCTACCGTACATCAGCTAAAACAGATCGTAAAGCTGCGTCGGAGAGTGTTTTATGAACCGTAAAATTTTAGCTATTGCGCCGCTTTTAGTGTTTGCTTTTGTATGTGTATTTTTATACCAAGGCCTTTTTGCTAATCCTCGTGAAATTCAAACGGGGCGGTTAGGCCAAGAAATGCCAGCATTTAATCTACCCGATTTAATGCAAGACAATAAACAGTGGACTAACGAGTCGTTAAAAGGTGAGGTTTACTTACTAAATGTGTGGGGTACTTGGTGCCCAACATGTTTAGTTGAGCTTGGCTATTTAACTAAGTTGCGTGAGCAAGGCGTTAAAATTATTGGGCTTTATTACGTACAAGGTTACGACGCTGACTTTGATGGTCCATTTAATATGCAATCACTTCGCACAGAAGTGACCGATATGCTGCAACGTGCAGGTGACCCATATCAATTTAATATATTAGATTTACACCGTACTTTGTCGTTGGATTTAGGTGTTTCGGGTGCGCCTGAAACATTTTTAGTCGATAAAAACGGCACTATTTTGTTGCATCACACGGGTGATATAAACCCGCGAGTATGGCGAGCTAAATTTGCGCCAATTATGCAGGAGCTTAAATAATGAAGTGGTTACTACTTACTCTTAGTCTTTTTGTAAGCATAGGTGCATTTGCAGAACAAGATCGCTATCAATTTGATAATAACGAACAAGCAATACTGTTTGAAGAGCTAACTAAAGAGTTGCGTTGCCCTAAGTGTCAAAATCAAAACATTGCTGACTCCGACGCTGTTGTTGCCAAAGATTTACGCGATAAAGTACTCGTATTGGTTAAAGAGGGTAAGAGCAAAGACGAAGTGATTGACTACATGATTGACCGCTTTGGCTATTTTGTTCATTACGATCCACCGGTTACACCTGCAACTTTAGTACTTTGGGTGTTGCCTGTGCTAATTGTAATAGTCGGCTTTGGCTTTATTGTTATTCGCCAGCGAAAAGCATCAGTAAAGCAAACGTGGAGCAGCGACGACGAGATGCTGCTAGCCAAGTTAATTGAACAAAATAAACGTCAGGAGCAAAGTTAAATGATTTTAATGTGGGCATGTTTTGCTTTACTCACACTTGTTGCTCTTGGTTTTGTTATGTTGCCTTTTTTAAAAAAAGAGCACGTTAAAACAATCACTCATAATGCCAATGCGGAGCTAATTAGTATTTATGAGCAGCGTTTAGTTGATTTACAAACTGATTTAGATAATCAGCGTATTGATACCGTAAATCATGCAGAATCAATTATTGAATTAAAACGCCGTTTATTGAACGAGCTATCACCAGAAAAGTCACTTAATAGCAAAGGTAATAACCGTATTTTTGCTTTGACAGGTGGCGCGTTTGTTCTTGCTTTAACTGGTGTTTTTTATGGCTTAACGGGTAGTCAACAGCAAATTTCAGCTTGGCATGATGCCATGGATAATTTAGCTGATTATGGCGAGCGTGCTGTAATGCAAAAAGGCGAGCCGCTTAGCCAAAATGAACTGCAGGCTTTTGCACTGGCGCTTCGTACAAAACTTAGCCGCTCAGGCGATGATGAAGTTGCTTGGATGCTACTGGGTCGAGTTGCTATGTCGCTTAATGAATTTGACATGGCGCAGCAGTCATTTGATAAAGCACTGCGTATGAACCCTGATAATATGCAGGTACTTATTAGTTATAGCCAAGTTTTATTACTAGAAGGCAGCGAAGCTAATATGACCCGTGCGGCAGGTATGCTTTCAAAAGTATTAAAAGTTGAGCCTACCAATTTAGATGCAATTTCGTTATTAGCACTAATTGCTTATGAACGTAAAGATTGGCCTCAAGCCAAAGCTGCATTTGAAGTTTTACTTGCGAGTATGGAAAAAAGTGATTCTCGTTATAGCATGATCTCCGAGCGTATTACTGATATTGAGCAGCAAATGCAAACGGAAGGCTCTGTTATGCCAGTTACAAATAATACGGGTGCTATTGCAGTTACAGTCGACATTGCAAAAGAGCTTATTGATAAACAACCAAAAGACGGTATTTTGTTTATATTTGCAAAAGCAGCAAGTGGTTCACCAATGCCGTTGGCTGCAGTTAAGTTAGCTAAATATTCATTTCCCATTACTGTCGAATTAAGTGATAGTAGTGCAATGGTTGCAGGGCTTAACTTATCTAGTGCAGAAAATATTGTTATATCGGCGCGTATTTCTATAGATGATTCTGTTATGCCAAGTTCTGGTGAGCTAGAAGGTCATTCAAAATCATTAAAACGTGAAAGTGTAAGTGACTACAAACTTCAAATTGATACATTAATACCTTAAGGACTTTATATGTTAAAACATAGTTTTACTTTTTTATGCTTATTGGTGCTAGCCGGTTGTGCTCAAGTACCTCAAAGCAAAGTAGACGAAAGGGATCCACTGCAAAGTATTAATCGTCCGTTATACGACTTTAATATGGATGTATTGGATGCATATATACTACGTCCAGCCGCAGTCGGTTATATAACAGTAACTCCAGCACCTGTTCGACGAAGTGTTGTACATTTTACCGATAATATTACTGCTCCAGTAGATATGATAAATGCGGGTTTACAAGGTAAAGCAGGTAATGCAAGTGTTAGCCTTGCCCGCTTTTTAGTTAACTCTACTGTTGGTATTTTTGGTCTTTTTGATGTTGCAAGTTCATTAGGTCTTGAAGTTGTAGATGAAGACTTTGGACAAACGTTAGGTGTATGGGGCGTGGGGGACGGCGCTTATTTGATGCTCCCAGCCATGGGACCAAGTACAGCACGTAACTTAACCGGCGATGTAGTTGATGGATTTGTACTGCCTGATATAGCGCTTACTACACCACAAACTATTTTAGTATTTGTTTTAAAAGCGGTAGAAGCTCGTGCATCATTAATACCTCAAGAAGGGCTATTAAATGATTCACTTGACCCATATTTATTTGTAAAAGATATCTACTTTCAGCGTCAAATATACGAGCTGTATGATGGTAACCCGCCAATTAAAGAAGAGCCTGCAGATTTTGATGAAGACTTTTTAGAAAGTTTATAATTAAATTTAGCAAAAAAAAATGCCAGCAACTGCTGGCATTTTTCATTTTTAGTCGTTTATTCTCTAACCATTAACTGCATTTGCTCATTAACCCAGCCTAGAGCTTCATGATAAGCATCAGGTACTTTATCCCCTAGGTTAAGCTCTTTGGTTATTTCGTTTGCAGCAGACCAGTTTGCTTGTTCGTAGTATTTAACTAAATTTAAATATTTAGCGAGTAAGCCTTCATCTTTAAGTAGTGCCATTTTTATTTCGCTAGAGAGCGGTAGCTTTTTCATTACGCTTTCCATGCTTTCATCTAAAATAGCATCCATTAGCGACATCATGCCGGTTAAAAACGCCATGCCAGTATCTTTAAATTTACCATGCGATATAGCGAGTAATTCACCAAAACGAGCACGAGTAAGTGATAATCTGATGAGCTCTACTGGCTTATCTGCAGATACTTGTGCTGCAAATAACAAAGAGAGTAATTTTTTAATTTCATTCTCACCAAGTACAATAAGCGCTTGCTTAATAGTACTAATTTCAGCACGTCGAGCAAATGCAGCTGAGTTTGAGTAACGCAATAGTTTGTATGATAAATTTACATCGCGCTCGAATACATCTGTGATCTTTTTCAGATCTATTTCAACGCTTGAAGTTTCATAAAGTAATTCAGCTAATGCCATTTCTGATGGCGGTAATGCCTTACTTTGCACCATTTCTGGCTTTGAAAAGAAAAAACCTTGGAAATAATCAAAACCGAGATCTAATGCCAAGCTATACATTTCATACGTTTCTACTTTTTCAGCAAGTAATTTAATATGCGGATGCGCTTTTAAATCATTAATAACACTTTTAATAGTATCGGTGTCACATGCTAAAAAATCGATTTTAATAATATCTACGAACGGGTAAAAGTGACGCCAAACTGGCTGATGAATGTAATCATCTAAAGCTATCGTATAACCTTTATCTTTTAAGTCTTTAACAATAGCTAACAGACGCTTACCTGGTTGAATTGTTTCAAGTATTTCAACAACAATGGTGTCTTTACCCAACAAAGTTGGGTAACCCTTTAGTAGGGTCTCTAAAGTGAAGTTTATATACGCAGGTTTATTATCTGTTAAATCTTCTAGTCCAAAATTAAACTGGCTACCTTCAATTAAACGCGTTGTTGCTTCGTCTCCGTCTATATCGGGGAACACGTTATCTACGCCATCACGAAACAAAAGTTCATAACCAATTAGTTCTTTATCGCGATTTAAAATTGGTTGGCGTGCGGCATAAAAATACATAAACAATTCCGTATGGTTAAAATCAGTAACAATTGTAATAATATATTGGAAAACATTCAAAATAGCATTATGTATATTGATACTTTCAATAAATAATCATTACAAATTAAAGGGTTTATTTATTTTTTTAGTTTTTCTTACCATTTTGTTCTAAAAACATTCAAGATGGGTGTTTTTGAATCAAGAAAAAGTAACAAGTTGGAGATTTCCATATTAAGCATGATATAGTCTTCGAGAATGGTTTTTATCCTAATAGTGTCTTTATTATAATATTTTAAGAGTCAATATTCGGATCAAGAGCCTGTTATTAATAATTATGCGGAGGCTAATTTGGAAACAGGAATGATTATTTCACTGGCGTTATACTTTGTAGTGATGCTTGGTATAGGACTATATGCATATAAGCAATCTACAAGTGACGTCTCAGGTTATATGTTAGGTGGGCGAAACTTATCACCAAGTGTAGCAGCTCTTTCAGCTGGTGCATCAGACATGAGTGGTTGGATTCTAATGGGCTTGCCAGGTGCAATGTTTGTTACCGGTTTTAGTAGTGTATGGATAGCAATTGGTTTAGTGATTGGTGCTTGGTTAAATTATCTATTAGTTGCACCTAGATTACGTGTCTATACTGAAAAAGCGAATGACTCTATAACAATCCCAGATTATTTCTCAAATCGCTTCAATGATAAGTCAAACTTATTACGTGTTGTATCTGCTGTTGTGATTATAGTTTTCTTTACTCTTTATACGTCATCAGGTGTTGTAGCCGGCGGAAAATTGTTTGAAAGCTCATTTGGTCTAAGTTATGAACTGGGTTTATACATTACAACAGGTGTAGTTGTTTTATATACTTTGTTTGGTGGTTTTTTAGCGGTTAGCTTAACTGACTTCGTGCAAGGTTGTATTATGTTTATTGCACTAATTCTAGTGCCTACCGTTGCATACTCTTTGCTTGAGCAACCCCTGGAATCTACTCTACATAGTGTAAATCCAGATATGCTCAACTGGATTGGAGCAGGCTCTGCATTAGGTATTATTTCTGCAATGGCATGGGGCTTAGGTTATTTTGGGCAACCACATATCATTGTTCGTTTTATGTCGGTACGTAGTGTTAAGGATATGCCTAAAGCTCGCCGTATTGGTATGACATGGATGATTGTTGCTGCACTTGGTGCTGTTGGTACTGGTATATTTGGTGCTGCTTATACTTATGAAAACAATATTGTAGTTGAAGATCCTGAAACGATTTTCTTAATTCTTTCTGAATTATTGTTTCACCCACTTATTGCTGGCTTTTTATTAGCTGCAATTTTGGCTGCTATTATGAGTACTATCTCATCGCAATTGCTAGTAAGTTCAAGTTCATTGACTGAAGATCTATATAAAACATTTTTACGTAAAGATGCTAGCGACTTTGAATTAGTTACTGTTGGTCGAATTAGCGTTGCATTTGTTGCCCTGTTTGCAATTTATTTAGCGTACGATAGAAATAGCTCTATCTTAGACCTAGTAAGTAATGCATGGGCAGGCTTTGGTGCTGCATTCGGTCCATTGGTGCTGTTTAGCCTTTATTGGAAACGTATGAATTTTGCTGGCGCCTTATCTGGTATGTTAGTAGGTGCGTTTACAGTACTTATTTGGATTTATGGTCCGTTTACTATTAACGGTGAAAGCTTAAGTAGCTTTATGTATGAAATAGTACCAGGCTTTATTTTATCAAGTATTGCAATTGTAGCCGTTAGTTTAGCGACAAAAGCACCTGAGGAAAATATTACCACTTTATTTGATGAAGTAGAAAAAGAGCTTTAAGTAGCGCGTTATGACTTTTCTTTTTGATGAGTTATAAGCAATAAAAAAGGGAGCAACTTAGTTGCTCCCTTTTTTATTAATATTTTAATACACGGTTTAGCTTACTTTTTTCTCATCGTTATCTTGGGCAGCTGAAACGTTGTCTGCTTTTTTATTTTTAGCTGGGGCTTTGGTAACAACCGGATCTTTGCCACCTTTCAATATAGTCATAAAGTCTTCTTTACTCTTAGCTATTTCTAAAGCAAGTGACTCTATTTGTTGCTCGCTTAATGGCACATCTACTTTTTCTAACATTAGCTCAAGTGACTCAGCAATATCGAGCATTTTGTCATAGGCATCAGCTTCTTTTTTAGTAGTAAACGTCATGCGCTCGACTCCGTTTCGTTCTACAACATATTTAACAACAACAGCCATTATTTCTCCTGCAAGCTTGCGTGGCAATGTGGTTTATGAAAACCATTAGATTACTGTTTTTATGTACAGTAATGGTTTGTGGTGTAATTTGCAAGTCTCTCTTATTAATTTTTAGGTGTCTTAAATTTGACAAAAAACACTAACTTTACTTTAGTTAAGCAATCACTTGCTGTACCCGCTGCATTTTTACCATTTCGGAAATTAGTGATAATGCGTTTAGGTACACTTTAAGTGATGAGTTTGTAGCTCCTTATTTATTGAATGTCTCCTGAGCAAAATAATGAACGTTCGATAAGAACAATAAGGAAACCACAATGAAGATTTTTAAAAGCTTATTATTTGTTAGTTTGTTATGTTTATTTCCTGCAACAGTCACGTTTGCACAGTCATCAGAAGTTCTCCAAGAAATGCCTCAATTTGAACCTGTAAGTATTAATAACGCAGATTTAAATATGCTGGCTAAGCTTCCAGGTATCGGTAAAAAAAAGGCGCAAGCAATTATTGATTACAGAGAAGAAAATGGTGAATTTACCAATGTAGGTGATTTAGCTCAAGTGAAGGGGGTTGGTAAAAAACTAATGACTAAGCTTGAAGGAAAAATAAAATTGTAGATGAGTAGGGGCGCTAAGCGCCCTGTTCAAATTGTTTTAATGCTTCAGCCAGGTTTTTTTTAGCAAAGTTAATTTCAATTGGTGTTGTTAATAGTGGATAACATAACCCACCCAGTATTAAAAATGGGATAACTATCCAGCCTTTAAATAAGGTAAATATTAGAAATAGCGGACTTAATAATACAAGCTTTATTATACGTAATAACACGCGCTCGGTAGGAGATATCATGCTTAGTGACAGCGCAATAACGGCTTGTCTTTCGCGTATTTTTAAATGCTTTAGCTCATCTAGTTGGCTAGAAAAAAAAGTAAACATATCAAATCGACTTCTTCGTAATTAAACGGTTAATAATGAGTAGGGCTAATACAACTGAAAATAAAGCAAATATAATCTCCATCCATGCAGGCATGCTTAAACCTACAAACTGCCAATCAATATTCGCACAATCACCCGTCGCTTGAAAAAAGCTAGGGATCCATTCGTGTAATGGCATAAAAGAAGGAAAGTTTGGTTCAAATTCACAACTGAACGCAAAAGGATCTGTTGTTGTTTGCATATCAATATGTTCTCGTGAGATTAAGTACCCCCAACCACTTGATATTCCCCATACTAAATAAGCGATCACTCTTGCTATTTTACTCTGTGGTTTAGCTGAGCCAATAACACCTGCACCAAGTAAACCAAGTACAGCTGTACGTTGATAGATACACATAATGCATGGAGCAAGCCCCATTTTATATTGAAAAAAGAGTGCCGTTACTTCAAGCAAAAATACGATAGCAGTAAATAAAAGCCAAGGAGTACGTTGCGTAGGTAGTTGTGCAAGCCAGTTCATAAAAAATCCGCAGTCAAATAAGAGGTTAGATTATGACTTAGGATAAAGTAAGCCACAAGGGAAACGAAAAAAAAGCGACTTTAGTCGTTTTTTAAGTAGGAATAATGATTATTAATCATTATCTCAGAAGTGACAGAGTGATACTTTAAATAGCACTTATATATATAAATCGGGCTTGTTAAATAAACCCAGCTTGAGTGAAGTGAAAGGAAAAAGGTCAATGGTAACAATGTACCCAATGTGAATGTGTCTATCGGATATAATTTAAAGGTGTGATTTAATTTAAATTATTAATTCATTGTAAATAGTGGTTCATTTGCTTTAACTAATATACCTTACTTTAACTTGTTAGTTATGCATCGTCTGGTACAATCAGTCAGTTATTCGTGTAAACAATGAGTTGTAGATTAATTCGAGTGGGAATTGAATGAGAATTTTTAAAGCGAAAAGCCCAGCAGGATTTGCTGAAGAATATATAGTTGAATCTATTTGGAACGGCGATTTTCCACCAGGTTCAATTCTACCGGCAGAACGGGAACTCTCGGAGTTAATTGGTGTAACAAGAACAACTTTACGTGAAGTATTACAACGTTTAGCGCGTGATGGCTGGCTGACTATTCAACACGGTAAACCAACTAAAGTTAATAACTTTTGGGAAACGTCAGGCTTAAATATTCTTGAAACGTTAGCACGTCTTGATGAAGATAAAATGCCAGAGCTGACAGATCAGTTATTATCAGCAAGAACAAATATCAGTGCTATTTATACTCGTGCTGCAATTAAGTTGAATCCAGAGCGTGTAATTGAAATTTTATCGCAAAGCCATGAGCTAGAAGATACCGCTCAAGCGTTTTCTGATTACGACTATAAAGTACATCATGAACTAGCTGTTGCCGGTAATAACCGTATATATGTATTAATTTTAAATGGTTTTAGAGGCTTTTATTCTAAAATCGGATGCCATTATTTCTCAGATGCAGGTACTCGCGAACTTGCACGTCAGTTTTATAAAGATTTAACCGTATTAGCTGAAAATAAAGAGCACGATGGTGCTATTTCTATGATGCGTAAATATGGTCATCAAACCGGTGAAATCTGGCAGAAAATTAGAGGTGACATGCCCTCTGATATTATGGATTAAACCTATATTTAAAAGCCTGCGAATGCAGGTTTTTTTATAACCTAAATTCGTTATTTATAAGCGTTCGGTATTTTCGATTAGTCACATCGCTAAATACGATTGTCCTTTTCTAGTTAATAACTCTAGAATGCCAATTAATTATATGTCGGTGCTATTGGTTTTCAACTTTTAGCGCCCATATAACTATCAGCATTGCGAAAGCAATTGATATCAAACTCAAAATATTTGGAGAATAAAATGGGTGTATTAGTAGGCCGCCAGGCACCAGACTTTACCGCTGCAGCTGTTCTTGGTAACGGTGAAATTGTAGATAGCTATAACCTTCATGAAACAATTAAAGGTAAAAAAGCAGTTATCTTCTTTTACCCACTAGATTTCACGTTTGTATGTCCTTCTGAACTTATTGCATTTGATAAGCGTTTTGAAGATTTTAAAAAGCGTGGCGTAGAAGTAATTGGTGTTTCTATCGATTCACAATTCTCACATAACGCATGGCGTAATACTGCTATAGCAGATGGCGGTATTGGTAAAGTTCAATACGCACTAGTTGCAGATGTTAAACACGAAATTTGTAAAGCATACGACGTTGAACACCCTGAAGCTGGTGTTGCATTTCGTGGTTCTTTCTTAATTGACGAAGAAGGTAACGTACGTCACCAAGTAGTGAACGATTTACCACTTGGTCGTAACATTGATGAAATGCTACGTATGGTTGATGCACTAGCGTTCCACACTGAGAACGGTGAAGTTTGTCCTGCTGGTTGGACTGAAGGTAAAAAAGGTATGGATGCAAGCCCAGAAGGCGTTGCTAAATTCTTATCTGAAAACGAAGGCGACCTATAATTTAGGTTCTTTGTTTAAATAAAAACCGCCAATTGGCGGTTTTTTATATTTAATTTAAAATGTAAATCTTACTTTTGTATACAGGTAACGTCCACGAGGGTTATGTACACCAGACACATAACCGTATAAATCGCTATCACCATCACCAATTGCAAATGGTGGCTCTTCATCAAATAAGTTATTAACACCTAACGATAATTTAATAGATTCAGTAATTCGATAAGACGTTTGTAAATCGACTAGTGTTTGTGAGTCAACCATACGCGATGTATTACTATCAAAATCTAAAGTACCGTCAAAGTTGATATCAGGTGTGTCTTCAAATTCACCTACATAACTAATGTTTAAGTTTGTATTAAACTCACCAACTTCCCAGTTGGTAGAGAAAATAAAGCGATGTTCAGGGTAGCCATATTCGCCAGTGTAATCACGACCATCTTTTTCAAACTTGTCTTGATAAGCCCATTCTAAATTAAACTTAAGTAAACCTAAGTCATCAAGAGAGTGATTATAGTTTGCAGAAATATCAACGCCGGAGACTTCCTGCGACGATAAGTTTTTAAATGTGCTGTGTACTTTTTGTATTGTGCCTAGGCTTAAACCACCTGTTGTTGGTAGACGAACGCAAACTGTACTATTTTGATTGCCGCATTCTGCAGCATAAATAGGACCAAACTCTTCTTGATCAATTTTATTATCTTGAGTAATACTCCACACATCAACACTTACACCGAATTCGGCTGCTGGTGCCCAGATAACCCCTACATTCCATGATTCAGATTCTTCTGCTTTTAAGTCAGGATTACCTGAAAACTCAATATTGTAATCAAGGGCTTGGCAATCTAATCCTGTTTGTTCACAGCGCTCTGTATCCACAAAAAATTGACTTTTTTGTGATGGACCTAAACCTATTTGTGCTAATGACGGTGCTCTAAAGCCTTGAGCCCACGAACCACGTACAGTAATTTCTTCAGTGGGTGCCCAGCGCAGAGCTACTTTTGGATTAGTTGTAGTACCAAAGTCACTGTAATCATCGTAACGACCCGCTAATTGTAGTTCAAGGTTATCAGCAAGTGGAATCGAAAACTCAACATAGGCAGCATACTGCTCACGATCAGCAGAGGCTGATACAGACTCAGTGCCAAAAATTAAGCCTCGTTGAAATTGATCATCAGGAATATCGCTTACATCTTCTTCTCGGTATTCAATACCTGCCGCCATCATGATCACATCATCACCAAAACTAAATGCTTCGCCGGTAATGTTTGCATCAAATGATGTCATGTGTGATTCGCCGCGTCGCACTAAACTGGTTGTTATTCTATCGATAACGGCCGCATCGTTATAAGTGCCGCCAAACGGGTTGTAATTTCCAGCATCAATTTCTTGTTGTAAAAAGTCAGTGCGTACCCAACCTTGGGTTCTATCGCCAGTTTGCAGAGATTTACTTCGACCTTTTTGTACCGCTGTTTCCCAGCTCCAATCGTTAATTTCGCCTTTTAAACCAGCAACAAAACGAAGGGTATCCGATTCAATATCCCATTGTCGTGCACCGGCATCTACAGTACGGTAACGACCAATTTGAATATCTTCACCATATGGATTATTAGGATGGCTTGCAGGTACTGTTAATCCCGCATCTTCATCAAGGGGGGTGGGTGCACCTGCCGCTATAGAACTATTATGCTGTACTGCTATTTCTAAAAAACCAGTTATACCAGCATCAAAACGATATTCAAATTGTGAAATTGCACCTACACGCTCCGACGCAGGAGCAATGTAGCCATAAGAGCCGTAATCAAATAAACAACTCCCCCCTGAAGTTGCATTTTCAGCAGGGCATGAAGGGTCAATTGTTTTTACGCCATCGACATAAAAGTATCCAGGGAAACCACGAGAAGAGCGGAAATCTTCACCGCCATAAGGTTCTTGGTTTGCAGTGCCTAAACGACCCATTTCATCAGAAGAAAGAGAGGTGTTTTTAAAGTAATCAATAATAACTGATGCACTACTTTTTTCGCTTGTAGTACCCCAAACAAGGCTAGCTGTTGTTTCTTCATAATTGGGACCATCTGTACCGCCGTAGCCTAAATTAATCTCAACACCATCAATATCTTTCTTTAAAATAACGTTAACTACACCCGCTACAGCATCTGAGCCATAAATAGCTGATGCGCCATCTTTTAGTATATCAATTCTCTCAATAGCAGATATTGGAATGCTGTTTATATCTACAAATGAATTAGTAATACCTTCAGCAAAGGCACTAATTGATACACGACGACCATTAATTAGTACAAGTGTAGCGTCGGCTCCTAAGCCACGTAAACTAACGGCAGCAGATCCATTTGCTGTTGAGTCTTGGTTATTACCACGGGTAGAAAAAGTACCATTACCTGCAACAGGCATTCTTTCAAGAAGTTGCTGTAAATTGTCGTAACCCATGTTTTCAATATCAACTCGACCTATAGATTGCACCGGAGAGGGACCTTCTATATCTGATCGCTTGATGCGTGAACCTGTTACTTCAATGCGTTCTACTTTCTTTACTTCATCTGCAGCATATGAAGTTGTTGTAAAGCCAGCTGATAGTGCGAGTGTTGCACCCACAATAATACTGGGTGTAAATACGGTTGATTGCTTCATCCTTAAATCCTTGTTGATATGTTATTAATATTGTTTTTTAAAACAGGTACATTAATATCATGTAACTTAAGTGTTATCAATTGCGCTTTTTTGTGATTTTAGTATGGGTTTTGGAATGGTTTTGTTGATATTTTAATCTGAAAAAATTATTTGATACGAATAAGCTTAACGTTTTTGGGAGTTGTATCTAATTATATTTGCTCGAGAGTTGAGTTAAATAGATAGTAATTAGGTTTTAATATTTTTTGTAATAATTTATTTTACTTGCGATAAATTGAATCGAGTAAATAAAAACGCCTAACAGAGTTAGGCGTTGAGGTTATACTTTGTGTTTCATTAAGCGTTCTTTTTCGCGAGACCAATCTTTATTTTTCCCGTCGTCGCGCTTGTCATGCAGCTTTTTACCTTTTGCTAAATAAAACTCCAGTTTTACCCAGCATTTTTTCCAGTACATCGCAGTGGCTATTAATGAATAACCATCACGTTCGGTAGCACCGAGTAAGCGGTCTAGCTCACGTCTGCTTAATAATAGTTTGCGATAACGCATTGGATCGCAAATAACATGGGTAGATGCACTATTAAGAGGCTGAATTTGCGCGCCAAGTAAAAATGCTTCGCCATTTTTAAGGTGAATATAAGTTTCGGTGATGTTTACTTTACCAGCTCGGATACTTTTTACTTCCCAGCCTTGTAGTTCCACACCTGCTTCAAACTTATCGTGTAAAAAATACTCATGTCGCGCTTTTTTGTTTAGCGCGATGGTATTACTGTTCGATTTTGATGAATTTTTCTTAGCCATAGTGCCCTATAATATACGTAATGTGAGATGTTTTACATCGATTTTTTTAATAATGCTTTTAAAAAGTTAAGGTTTAATTTAAGCAGTATGAAAATTTGGGGAAACGCACAAAGCTTGCTAAAATTCGCCCACACAGTTGGGAGTGAGTATGCCACAAATAGAAAAAAGTGCGCTGGTTATGTACAGCACTAAAGAAATGTTTGATCTAGTTAATGACGTAGAAGCTTATTCGCAGTTTTTACCAAATTGCTCAAACTCAAAAATTGTTTCACAACACGATAATAACATGACCGCGAGTTTAGAAATATCCAAGGCGGGTATAAAAAAGTGGTTTACCACCGAAAACACCTTTATTAATGAGGATACAGTGCTGCTGCGCCTTGTTGATGGTCCGTTTAAAATGTTAAAAGGTCGCTGGCATTTCCAAGAACTTGATGCCAAAGCATGTAAAGTACAGCTAGAACTAGAGTTTGAGTTTTCGAGTAAACTAGTTGAGCTTGCTTTTGGTAAAATTTTTAATGATGTAGCAAAAAATATGGTAAGTGCGTTTACTAAGCGTGCTAAGCAAGTTTATGGAGATCGAGTATGATTAATGTTGAAGTCGTATTTGCTTTACCAACTACAGCAACCACTTTATCTATTGAAGTATTAGAAGGTACAACAGTAGAGCAGGCGGTGATTCAATCAGGAATTATCGAAAAGTGCCCAGAAATAGATGCTCAAGCATTAACTTTAGGTGTATGGAATAGAACAGTAAAGCCAACTCTAGAGCTTAAAAATGGCGACAGAATTGAGATTTATCGGCCGTTAATTGCAGACCCTAAAGATGCCCGTAGAAAACGTGCTGAAAAAGCAAAAGATGAAGGTCGAGCAAATAAAATAACGGGTGGAAGACCAATAGAGCGGTAATTATTTACTGATGAATACTAAAAAGGTGAGCATTGCTCACCTTTTTGTTAACGCTAAATAGAGTATTATTGCTCTAGAGGCGTGTTAAAGTTTTCTGGTTGATCGTAGTCACCTGAAATCGATACTAATTTTTCGTTTTCGAATTTAATAACTAATGATTTATGCTGCTCGTTGCTACGACCTTTATTAAAGCTGTAAACATAACGCCATGTGTTGTTATCAAAGGCATCTTCGGCAACAGGTCTACCTAATACATAAATAACTTGCTCTCGAGTCATACTAACGCGAAGTTTTTCAACATCTGATTGCTCTAAAAAGTTACCTTGAGGAATGTTGATTCTGTATACCCAGCTAGAACAACCTGCTGCGGTGCTTAATGTTAGCGCAACGATAAGCCAAAGAGAAAAAGTTTTTAACGACTGCATTGTTAGTTGTGATCCTTATTTTTTATAATCTGCATGATACCGATTAGTCACTGAAGGTAAAACCCTTTTAGCAATTGTTTTTTGTTAAGGGCGTTAAGGTAATGTTTTGACCATTAATAATGAAAAAAGTTTACATCACATTGAAGAGAATAACTTAAAAAGTACGTCTACTTGGTACTTATATATTGTACAAACACGATTTGGCCATTGGTATACAGGTATTACAACAAACGTAGAAAAGCGATTTTCCACACATCAAGCAGGTAAAGGCGCTAAAAACCTTAAAGGAAAAGGGCCATTATTACTTATTCACCAGCAAGAGGTGGGGAATAAAAGTGAAGCGAGTAAGCTAGAGTACCGATTAAAAAAATTATCAAAAGCGAAAAAAGAAGCGTACGTTGCTTCATTTAAAAATATTTAAATTTAATGGATTAGCTAACTGATTTGTTAAATTATAAATCAATAACCAGTTAAACCTCTGAGCAAAGTTACTTTTAAATATTATGTAATTTTGCCCAGAGAAGTATGCGGTTTTATAGCGGTTTAACGACCTTTTTCAAAAGTTGCAACCAAAGTGTCAAGAGTTTGAGCGCTGTTAGCTAAATCGCTGATGGCTTGTTCAGTATTTATTTGCTCACTCATTGCTTTATCACTAATTTCACTTATTTGCTCAATGCTACGCCCTACATCAGCAACTACATTACTTTGTTGCTCTGTTGCTGTTGCAATTAGGGTTGCCATATCATTTATTTGATTTGCGGTCTCTGTAATTGCATCAAGTAATTCAACAGAGCTTTGCATTGCACCTACACTTTCCTGTGCTTTATTTTTAGATTGGCTAATATCATTAACTACATCGTCAGAAATTTTTGTGAGTTCTTCAATCATCGATTGAATTTCGGTTGTTGATTGTGAAGTGCGATTTGCCAATGCACGTACTTCATCAGCTACAACAGCAAAGCCACGACCATGCTCGCCTGCGCGAGCAGATTCAATTGCCGCATTTAAAGCGAGTAAATTGGTCTGCTCCGAAATACCTCTTATGGAATCTACAATACTTGCTATATCCACAGTCTTTTTAGATAGGAGAGTTACTTGCTCTGTTATGCCATCTATATCACTGGCAAGAGCCGAAATAGTAGCCTGACTTTGCAGAACTTGTTTGTGGCTCTGAATCGTGTTTTCACGGCTACTATCTGTTAATTTTGCTGTGTTTGCGGCGCTTTGTGCAATTTCTTGAACAGTTGCACCCATTTCATTTATAGCAGCAGCAACCGAAATAGTTTGCTCTTTTTGACTGTCAATTGCTTGTGAGTTTCGTTTAGATTGCTCAAATACATGATCAGAACTTTTTCTAATATCGTGGCTTTCGCTGGCAACTTGAGTAATTGCGGTTTCTATTTTATTAATAAACTGGTTAAAACCATTACTTAGGTTATTAAGCTCTGGTTGGCTTGATTCTGGTAGGCGGTACGCTAAATTAGCGTCACCAGAGCCCAAGCGTGAAAACAGTTCTGCCATTTTAGTTAATGGAGAAGAAAGAGAGCGTGCTAGTAAGTAACTAATTAAACTGGCAACTAAAGCAATAATTAACGTAAAGGTTAGTATCTGCCATTGTAGGGTGTTTACGCTCGCAAATACCTCGTTTTTTGGCACCTGAGCAACAACGTACAAGTCGGTATTTTTAATAGGTGTTGCAGCAACAAGCGTAGGCTGACCATTAAAATTTATTTCTTCTAGCGCAAAACCATTACTGTTTAATAGCTTACTGTGGATATTATGAGCATATAAATCATCAATATTTGTTTTAGCTACTTTGCTTGCGTCTTTATGGAGTTGAATTAACCCACTCTTATCTGCGATAAATACAAAGCCTGTTTGCTCAATTTTAAATTGTTGTAATAAACTTTGCATATCAGTAATGCTTTTAGCAAGACCCGCTAATCCAGTGCCGTTAGGTTGCTGGTGATTAATAAACATTTTTACATCGTTAGCCGACTCTTGGTAAATACTAATAGAGTAAGGTTGTTTTGATTGTTTAAAAGCAAAAAACCAACCATCCGCTGCATCGTTTTTTAATACGCGTAAAAAGCCATCTTGATTCCAATATTGAGCTGTATTTCTGTTTGCCCAAGATGCTGTCGCTAAATCGTATTGATCAACCAGATTATTTAATTCTTTGAGTAACAAAGTATCGTTTTTATTATCAGACTGTGCCCACTGTAAAATAAACTCGTTTGATGATAGTTGCTCTGCAGCTCCAATGAGTACATTTATATCGCCACCAATATGATTACTTATTGTTTGCAACTTACTGGGTAGCTCAGATTCAATCATACGTTGTTCAATAATATCTTCTGAACTGTATAAAGAGGTCAAGCCAATAAGTGCAGCAACACAAATAGCGATGCCACTGCCTAAAGCCGTGATTTTTTGAGTAATAGAAAGCTTTTGTAACGTCATGATAATAATTTATTTTACAACTAAGTAGAGAAACATATTAGCACATTATTTATTTGGGAACTAAATATTGGTCGAGCAGAATAGGTAAAGATATACCTTGATTGGTTAAAGTTTTATTAACAGACATAAAAAAGCTCACATGCAAAAAGCATATGAGCTTGGTTTCTAACAAGCGAAACTTTTATTGTTTAGGGTTAAACAATTTTTTTCATTGCTGACATGTAACCACGTAACTTAGCACCTACTTTTTCAACAGGGTGTTCACGCAGAGCAGCATTGATTTGAATTAATGTTTGGTTATCAACTTGGTTGCTGTGCTCGCCAAGACCTTTACCAATAATGTCTGTATCAACGTTTTTCATAAAGTCAGCAAGTAATGGTAAACATGCATGGTTATATAAATAACAGCCGTATTCAGCAGTATCAGAAATAGTACGGTTCATTTCAAAAAGCTTTTTACGCGCAATAGTATTGGCGATTAATGGCGTTTCGTGTAATGACTCGTAGTAAGCTGACTCTTCGATAATGCCTGCTGCTGTCATGGTTTCAAATGCAAGTTCAACACCTGCTTTAACCATTGCTACCATTAAAATACCGTTATCAAAAAATTCTTGTTCTGAGATTTCTACATCGCCAGCAGGGGTCTTTTCAAAGTTAGTTTCTGCTGTTTCTGCGCGCCATTTAAGTAAGTTTACGTCATCGTTATTCCAGTCTTCCATCATAGTGCGTGAGAAAGTGCCGTCGATGATGTCATCTTGATGCTTATTATAAAGCGGACGCATAATTAGTTTTAGCTCTTCACTTAGTTCAAACGCTTTTACTTTTGCAGGGTTTGAAAGGCGGTCAAGCATGTTAGTAACGCCGCCGTACTTAAGTGCTTCGGTAATTACTTCCCAACCGTATTGAATTAGTTTTGATGCGTAACCAGCATCAATGCCTTTTTCTATCATTTTATCAAAACATAAAATAGAGCCAGTTTGTAACATGCCACATAAAATGGTTTGTTCGCCCATCAGGTCAGACTTAACCTCAGCAATAAATGATGATTTAAGTACACCTGCGCGATGTCCGCCCGTACCCGCTGCATACGCTTTAGCTTGTGCTAAACCAAGACCTTGAGGGTCATTTTCTGGGTGAACCGCGATCAGAGTTGGCACACCAAAACCGCGTTTGTATTCTTCACGTACTTCAGAACCAGGACACTTAGGTGCAACCATGATGACAGTAATGTCTTCACGTACTTGCATGCCTTCTTCAACAATATTAAAGCCATGAGAGTAGGCAAGGGTAGAGTCTTTTTTCATAAGCGGCATAATCGCACTTACTACAGCGGTATGTTGTTTATCTGGCGTTAAATTAAGTACTACGTCAGCGGTAGGAATTAATTCTTCATAAGTACCAACAGTAAAGCCGTTTTCAGACGCATTTAAAAATGATTGGCGACGCTCAGAAATAGCTGATGCGCGTAATGTGTAAGAAACATCTAAGCCAGAGTCACGTAAGTTTAAGCCTTGGTTTAAACCTTGTGCGCCACAGCCTACAATAACTAGTTTTTTACCTTTAAGTGCGTCAACGCCATCAGCAAATTCGCCTGCGTCCATAAATTCACATTGCGCTAATTGCGCTAATTGCTCGCGTAAAGGTAAGGTATTGAAATAATTCGCCATTGTTAGTGTCCTATAAAGTCATGTTTGTTAGATGCGCAATGTTTATTGCGCTTACAAACACCATATGTAAAATCGTTGCTTGCGTAAAATGATATATTTGAATTAAAGTGTTTCATAATATGAAATACTGGGTTTGGCATGGATCATAAACATTTAAACTACTTTTTAGCACTGGCTAAAACACTTCACTTTGGGCGTGCAAGCGAGCTTTGTCATATAAGCGCGCCTACTTTGAGCCGTAATATAAAGTACTTAGAGGAGGAGGTAGGTGTTGCGTTGTTTATCCGCGATAACCGCAGTGTTAAATTAACGCGTGAGGGTGAGTCGTTTATTGATTACGCCACAGCAACGCTCGCTAATTGGCAGCGCTTTAAAGCGAATGTAAAAGATCCACAGCAACATATTTACGGCAAAGTAAGTATTTATTGCTCGGTTACTGCGTCTTATAGTTTTTTACATCAAATATTAGAGCAACTTCGCGCACAGCATCAGTACATAGAAATAACATTAAATACAGGCGACCCTGCACTTGCTATAAATCGTGTATTAGATGGGCACGAGCTAATGGCTATTGCTGCTAAGCCAAGTAAATTACCTTCACAAATTGCCTTTGTAGATATAGGGCACTCTCCGCTTTTATTAATTGGACCAAAAATTCAATGTCCGATCACAGAAAAATTAACACAAAATAGTGATGACATTAATTGGTCTGATTTAGAATTTATAGTGCCAGAACAAGGTTTTTCTCGCCAAAGGTTAGAGCATTGGTGGCGCAAAAATAATATTCACGGAAAAATCTATGCACAAGTTGCTGGGCACGAAGCAATGGTATCTATGGTGAGCTTAGGATTAGGTGTCGCAATGGTCCCTAAAATAGTGCTAGATAACAGCCCACTGCAAGATAAAGTACAAATACTAACACCAAAAATGCAAGCGCCTGATGGGTTTGATATTGGTTTGGCAGTATTGAGGAAAGAATTAAATGACCCTGCAATCAGTGCCTTGTGGAATATTGCGCAAACTTTAGATGCCAAGGCAATTTAAAGTTTTATAAATTAAATTAATTCGAAAAATAGTATGAATAGTTGTTGCGTATATTTTTACGATTACTTAACATCAGGAGTCAAATAATAAAAATAATAATGTTTAAGATTTAATTATGAATCATGTTGTATCACTAGCACACTCTGCTCAGTGTTTAAAAAAAGCAGTTCCTATGATGGTAAAATACCGAATGCCGGTTACTCCTATCAACTACGCTATTTGGTATTGTTATATTCAAGGTAATAAGCCGTCTTTAAATGCCGAACTAGATCAAATAATTTCTCAGCAGCAAACGTGCACTCAAAATAAAGCACAAGAAATATTTGATAAGCATTTAAACAAAGAAGATTTGACCCTTTTTCAAGAAGCATCTAAAAAATTCCACGCGACGATTGAAGAAGTACAAAAAGACATAAGCATCACACTCAATCACTCTAAAAGCTTTACTACTACATTAATTGACTCGCAAAATGAGTTAAATACGCTTACTGAAGTTAATTCATTCAATGAAGTGCTTGGGTGTGTTGAGCGTTTAACTGATGAATCTATTGCGATGCAAGATTATGTGCGTGAATTTCAAACTAAGCTTGCATTAGCTTATAACGAAATTAAAGATCTTAAAGAGGCGCTTAACCTATCCAAAGAAGCCGCTGAAACAGACCCGCTAACAGGGTTTTATAATAGAGGTAAGTTTGACGCCGACATAACCAATTTTTGTAACGAATATTCCCTGCGTACTCAAGGAACTTCGCTTGCTGTGTTAATTATGTTTGATATTGATCATTTTAAGCGCTTTAACGATGACTTTGGTCATCAAAAAGGGGATGAAGTATTAAAGTTAGTAGCAGAAAAAGTTATACAGCATACTAAAAACACCATAAATATGGCAAAGGCTTATCGTTATGGCGGGGAAGAGTTTTGTATAACGGCTTACTTTGACACTATTAACGATATTATGGCGTTTGCCAATCGTATTCGTTTAGATATAGCCAAACTGGCGGTGCGTAAAAAACATGATACAAATGCTAAGCGGGCTATTTCTGCTAGTTTTGGGTTATCTATTTTACGTCCATTTACTAATAGTGCGGTGTTAATTGAACGAGCAGATAGAGCACTTTATATTGCAAAAACACATGGTCGAAATCGTATAGAAATAGCACCTGATATTTAATGATGATTAGATAAAATAAAAAAGTTAATAATTATGTATATAAATTGTGAATGATTGTAACTAGGTAGAGCTAGTTTAAAATGACTTTGCTACTATAAATGACTGAATATTTGACACCTTGACTGACACTGATGCGGTTTAATTTTTTAATAATAACAACTTTACTCTATCTCGCTTTAGTCGCTTGCTTTACTGCTAATGGGCAGCAAAACGACAATGTAACAGATGAGTTTGAAGAGCAGCAAATCGCTACAGAACAATGGTATTTAAGTTTGAGTGCTGGAGTTGGCGTTATTACGAATCCGTTGCACGGTGGTGATAACATCCCTTTGGTGTTAATTCCGCAAGTTGCTTTTTACGCACAACAATGGTTTTTTGATAATGGTCGAGTTGGTTATTCATTTATACAAACCCCCAAGCACCAACTTAATCTTGTTAGTGAGCTAAATACAGAATCTCGTTTTTTTATAGATTGGCATCCTAAAAATATTTTTGCTCTACAGGGAAATGCACTTAGCAGCCAACTTGTTCAAGACGGTGACTCTTCTCCCGCTAAAACCCTCAATATAAATGACATTAAAAAACGCCATACGGCACTCGATACCGGTATTGCTTATCACTATGTGAGTGGACCTAATGTATTTTCTATTCAAGCATTACACGATGTTACTAATGTTTATAATGGGTTACGTGCCGGATTGCAGTGGCAGTATCATGCTCAAATAGATAAGCTTAAATTAAAATCTACCATGGGTATTAATTATAAATCGGCGGAACTAAATAACTATTATTATGGACTAAATGCCGATGAAACTCAGTTTGGTAAAATAGACGTTGGTAGTAGCTGGCAGCCTTATGCTAAAATCGACGCCCGTTGGCCACTGAGTAAGGTCAACTCTCTTCGTTTTCATGTAGCATATTACGACTATTCAGCTATGGATGGCAGTCCGCTCTTTGAACGTACTTATTCAATGACTGCCTTTATAGGATTAGATCATACTTTTTAATATGAAGTATTTAATGTTTATTGTGCTTACTGGGTTGCTATTTAGTGGCTCTAGTATGGCAAAAATCACGGCTTTTAACGTCTCTCCTAAAGTATGTGTGGTTTCTGAAGAACGCGATTTTTGCGAGCTTGATTTGCAATTTAATTGGCAGCTAGATAAGGCTATAGACGTATGCTTATATCAACAAGATGAGAAAATACATTGTTGGCAACAGCAACATTCAGGGCAATTTAATTATAAAGCGCGTGTTCAGGTAGAGACCATATACTCCTTAATCAATCCTCATACGGGTGTTTCATTATCAAAAACACAGGTTGAAGTACAAAGCGCCCATGCTAAAAAAAATAGGCGTAGGCTTCGCTCTCCGTGGAGCTTTTTTTAAATTAGGAGCAACCAATGCCAAAAATTTTACTTGTTGAAGATGATCTCGGTTTACAACAACTAACAAAAGATTATCTTGAACAGAATGGCTTAGAAGTCGCTGTGTTAGACCGCGGTGACGAAGTGTTTAATTACCTTGAAAATAATGCAGCCGATTTAATTATTTTAGACGTAATGCTACCAGGTAAAGATGGGTTTAGCGTATGTCGTCAGGTTCGTGATAAATATACTTTGCCAATTTTAATGTTAACAGCGAAAGGGGAAGACTTTGACCAAGTACTTGGTTTAGAGTTAGGCGCTGATGACTATGTTATAAAGCCAGCAGAACCTCGTGTATTACTAGCCAGAATTAATGCTTTACTGCGTCGCGGTCAAGCAATTACTAAAACGAGTGAAGAGTTACAATTTGGCGACTTAATGATTGATAAAACAAGTCGTATAGTAAAATTAAATGAGACTGAAATAGTACTGACATCTCATGAGTTTGAGTTACTTTGGTTATTGGCTTCAAACGCGGGTGAAGTGCTGAGCAGAGAACATGTACACCAACACATGATAGGGCGTCAGTATGACGGTCTTGACCGTACAGTTGATGTGCGAGTGTCTCGAATTCGTAAGAAGTTAGGTGATAACAGCGATAAACCATATCGTATTAAAACTGTGTGGGGACAAGGTTATTTATTTGTTTCTGATGCGTGGGATTTATAGTTAGTGTTTTGGATTAGTCGGCTTTAATGGGAAAACTGTTTGCAAGTTTGTATGTTTACTTCATTGTTTCTTTATTTGTAGTAAGTGGTGTAATTGAACAGTTGTGGCCATATGAAGAGTCACAGCAACAGGTACTATTAGATGACGAATTTGGGCAGTCGCTCTGGTTGCTCTCTCAAACTTCCTCTGGATTACAAAAGCTAAAAAGTAATTTTGAAAGTCACATCATCGAGCGACATGACTTGATGTTGCCACCACAGCAGCAAGCGCAACTAATCGATAATCACTACCTTTATTTATACGATAAACAACAACGTATTGTTTGGTATGTAGAGCTGAACCAGAAGGACTTATTACAAGTAGGTCCTTTTGGTGTGCCTGCTCCTGTATCGTCTTCTGTTTGGCCCTATTTATTATTACTCATTATTGTTGGTATACCGGTTGGGCTTTGGAGTTTTTTACTTTGGCGTGATTTTGCTAAGTTACGCAAAGCATGTGAAGCCGTTGAGGGTCTGCAAGATTTTCAATTAAACGATACTTCTAAATCTTTCTTTTTGCCTGTTACAGATACATTAAAGGTAATGCAGCAACGCATTACTTTTTTGCTAACGGCACAGCAAGAACTCACATCTTCAGTTTCTCATGAGTTTAGAACGCCACTGGCGCGATTAAAATTTGCAATTGTTATGCTACAAGATCAGCTTTTAGATGACAAAAGCGAGAAGTATTTGGCTAATATGCAAACCGATATTAGTGAACTGGAATCGTTAGTTTCAGAAATGCTTGAGTACGCAAGATTAGATTCTCAACAACCAAGTTTACAATCTACTAGTTGTGACTTGGTGGGGTTAGTAAGAACGAGTATTGAAAAGTTAACTTTTGATACACGAATAAATCTTGGTAATAACTTACCAGATAAGCTTACTCATAAATGCGATAGCCACTTTATGGCGCGTGTATTTCAAAACTTAATTGGTAATGCTCTCAAATATGCAACGACTCAAGTAAAAGTAACATTACTCGCTGAGAAACAATGGATTTTATTTATTGTTGAAGACGATGGTGCGGGTATCGCTCAAATAGATAGAGAAAGTATATTTAAGCCTTTCACAAGGCTTGATAAGAGCAGAGATAAAAAAACAGGTGGATTTGGACTAGGTCTTGCCATCGTGTGTAAAATCGTATCGTGGCATCAAGGCGAGTGCAAAGTTGAAGATTCTGAGCTTGGTGGTGCTAAATTTATTATCAGTTTACCTATAAAAAAATAACCCTAAATATATAGACATAAAAAAAGCGCTGTAAGGCGCTTTTACGGTTAAACCAAAATCAACAAGTAGCAAAGTAATAGACCGTGCACCTTCAAAAAAGTTTCCACTCTTTTTATTTTCTTTCTAATAATGGCATTAGCATTTGTTCAAGCCCATTGAGTTTTACCTCATACATCATTGCTAATTGACTACCGAGTTTTGTATCAGGAAAGCCTTGTTGTTTAAACCAGACTAAATAAGGCTCTGGCAACATTAATAGAGGGCGTCCGGCATATTTACCAAAAGGCATTTTTGTATTTATAGCTATTTTAAGTTGTTTTGGATCCATTGGCTTATGTAAGTCTGCTTTTAATAGGTAAGTGTAAGGTATTTTGGAGGGATAAAATAGGCTGTGACGGGCAAGAAACAGCCTATTGTGTGAGGGAGTAGGCCCTCTTATTCATGAATTTATGTTGATAAATATAAACTTAGCTGAACATTAATTAGCTGGAGTCTAATTAAGTTATTTTTAGCATATGGGTTCTTATTTAACCAACGAAGGTAGTCTACCTGTTTTTTTAGCTAGGGTTAATTAGCTTTGTGAAGAAATGTAAATATAATTAGTTTTTTTTGTTTTTATAATAAAAAAGCCTTAGCTTTTTGCTAAGGCTTTAAAATCATATTATGGAAAAAGCTTTTGTTTTACGTGCTCTGCAAAGCCGCTACCTGCTTCTAGGTAAAAGTTATAGGTAGAATGCACACCCATCTCTTCTAGTTCTTTTTGTTGATCTGGGTAGTTTGCAATAGCGGTAACCTGTCCGCTATAACCAGAGGCTTGTAGTTGCTCTAAGGCAAATATATTTTGCATATGCTTTGGCATTGCAAGCATAACCATTTCTACGTGAGAGTGGTTTACACGTTGCCAAAAGTCAGGATCGGTGGCATCTGCAATTAATACTTTTCTACCTCTGCTTATGTGCTTATCGACAACTTCTGGTTCTATATCGATACCCGCGACCAAGTTAGGGTGGGTGGTATTAATTGTTTCGTAAGCACCTGTACCGATTCGTCCCATTCCAAAAATAACTATTTTTGTATCATTTAGATTCACTGGTAACTCTTCGGCTAAGCGAGTTTTACTCTCAAACTTAAGTAACCAGCGCTCTACCTTTACATACAACTCGTTAGAACGTTTATTCAACGGTGAAGCAATAACAAAGGTGATTGAAACAGCTATAGCCATAACTGCAAGCCATTCTGAGGTGATCATGTCTGTGCTTGCAGCAACGGCACAAACAATTAAACCAAATTCACTATAGTTAGCTAGGCTAAACGCGGTAAGGAGTGATGTACGAGCTCGTAACTTAAATAGATTCGTAAATACATAGTAAAGTAATGTTTTAATCGGCATTAATAAAACGAGTAGTAAAGCTATAAATAGTGAATTAGCGGTTAGCTCTGCATTTAAACCAATACTTAAGAAAAATCCGACCAGTAATATATCTTTTAGGTTAAGTAATGACTTAGAAAGCTCGCCTGCTTTTTTGTGAGGTGCAAACATCATCCCAATAATAAGCGCACCCAAGTCGCCTTTTAGACCTGCAAATTCAAAGGCGTTGTAGCCTAAAACAAGGGCAAAGAAAAAACCAAATAACGGCAGTAGTTCACCATGTTTTGAGCGGTTTAATACCCAATACATAAGAGGGCGCAGTAAAATAAGCCCAATAACAAGACCCAAAGCCCAAATATTTGGAACCTTACCGGTGCTAATTGCTAAAAACATAACAGCAAAAATATCTTGCATTACCAAAATACCAATAGCGATTTTACCATGAAGGCTTGCCATTTCGCCGCGTTCTTCAAGTACTTTTACAGCAAATACGGTGCTCGAAAAGCTAAGCGCAAAACCAATAAGCAGCGAACTTTGCCAGCTTAAATCAACAAAAAGTGGTAGGGCAAATACACCAAGAAGTAGCATAAAGCCGCTAAATAAAGCACTACTCAAAATAATATGAAGCGTGGCTGGAGCCCAAACTTGCGGTTTTATCAAGCTGTTTACTTTGAGTTTTAAACCAATACTAAATAATAAAAGAGTGACGCCTAGGGCCGCTATTGTATTGAGTAACTCTGTGCTTTTATAGCCTGCTAAGTTAAGTGCGAATCCTGCTAGCAAAAAGCCAATAAGAGGAGGTAGTTTTAATTGATAAACGCCAAAACCACAAACAAACGCGGTAGCAAAATAGATTAGTTCCATAATTCTTAATATCACTTCATTTGGTGCTGCAGTGTAGCGAAAAATTGATATCAATGAAAATAAATATAAACGTGTTAGTGAGCCTATTTAATCAATTAGTTGCTTTGTTACGTATGAAAAATAAACATTTAACAGGTATTTAATCGTAAATAACATGTAAATAACATTTTTTCACTGACAACCGCTTTTAAATATGGTTAAGATGCTATAACGAAGAAGTTTAAGTAAGAGCACATGATAGAGCCGCTCTGCTTAAGGAGAAATATATGTTTAAAAAGATTTTAGCATCGGTTGGTATTGGTGCCGCTAAAGTAGATACTATTTTAGAAACTGAGCACTTACAACCTGGCCAGCTTTTCAATGCACAAATAGTTATTACCGCAGGTGATGTTAGCCAAGAAATAGCGGGTTTAGATTTGCTATTAATGACCCGCGTAAAAGTAGCTGGTGATGATGGCGATTACTTTACTAATCATGTGATTGATCAGTGGCGCATTACTGATATTGGTACTATTGAACCTGATGATGTTAAAAGCATTCCTTTTGAAGCTCGACTTCACTCTGAAACACCAATAACAGAAATTAACGCTGGATATAATCAATCTTATGTCTGGTTAGAAACAGGTCTTGATATTGATTTAGCGCTGGATCCTACCGATAAAGATCATTTACATATTTATCCTAATGAAGCCGTTAAAACTTGTATGCAAGCAATGGAAAAATTGGGTTTTAGTTTAACTAAAGCAGATGTTGAGGAAGGTCATTTACGCGCATCTACGTTCCAATCTGTCTCTGGGTGTTATCAAGAGCTTGAATATAAACCTAACAGCAGAAGCTTATTTGGTATTCAAGAAATTGAGTTGTCGTTTGTACCTGAAGCACACAAAACCCATGTTTTAATTGAACTAGACCGTGCATTTAAAGGCGATGGTTATATTGATTTAACAATAGAGCATGATCATGTGAATCTTTCACAGTTGTGTGACCAATTAGAGCGTTTATTTACTTAACTCTATCTATTAGTTAGTTATTAAAACAACCCAGCTTAGGCTGGGTTTTTTATCTATGGAATTTAATATGCAGTTTAAATGTGAGAAATTTGACGATCTCGATGCGTATACTCTTTTTACTATTATGCGTGGTCGTGTTGATGTGTTTGTTGTAGAGCAGGCGTGTCCGTATCCTGAACTTGATGATCATGATATTGCGCCAGCTACTCAACATATATATGCAATTGATGATAACCAATTGCTAAGCTATGCACGTTGCTATAAAAAAAACGCGCAGTTTAGTGCGATAGGGCGAGTGTTAGTAGGCGAAAAAGTTAGAGGTAAAGGTTATGCAACTAAGCTTGTTACGGCTGCTATAAGCTGTTGTAAAGCACAGTGGTCTGAGTGTGATATTTATATTGGTGCACAAATTTATTTGCTTGATTTTTACCGTTCATTTGGTTTTGAAAGTGTAGGAAAAGAGTATCTTGAGGATGGTATTCCTCATCAAGATATGATTTTGAAAGTGGTGAAGTAACCAGAGATTAAATTAAGTGGATTTAATTTAAGTGCCTATTAAACAAGCCCACAAATGTGGGCTTGTTTTGTTTTTATAATGTTTAGCTTAATAGCGAATGTAAAAACACCATGCCAATTGCCAGTGGGCAAATAAACTTAGTGTACCAAGGCCATACTTTCCAAAATAAGGTGTTATGTACTTCAGGATTACCTTGTTGAATCGCTTTAAGTAATGAGCCTCTATACCAGATCCAACCAACGAATATACAACACATTAAGCCAAGCAATGGCTGAGCTACTTTAGTTGTAAGCGTGATAACCAGACCAAATAATGCACCTAAGTTACATACTATTATTACGCTAACGACAGCTATTAAGGCACCAATTAACCAAGTGGCTTGTACGCGTTTCATTGCAAAGCGCTCTACTGTGTAAGATACAGGGGCTTCAAGCATTGAAATAGACGAAGTTAATGCAGCAATACTCATGAGCGCAAAAAAGGCAAAACCTACAAATACTCCCACACTACCCATGCCATCAAATAGCGCCGGTAATACTTGAAATACTAATGTGTCTTCAGAGAGAAGCTTGCCTGTTGTTGGTGAGAATATTTCTACGCCTTGTGCTTGGGCAACATACATAGCAGGGATAATAAGTAAACCCGCCACAAAGGCAATAAACACGTCAATAAGTGTGACATAAGCACCTAACGAAACAAGGTTTTCTTTTTTGCTAATATATGAGCCGTATATGATCATTACGCTAGTACCAAGTGATAGCGAGAAAAAAGCTTGTCCTAATGCGCTTACTAATAATTCAGCATCAAAAATAGATGAAAAATCAGGAACGAGATAAGCTTTTAAACCTTCCATTGCTCCATCTTGTGTCATTACGTAGGCAATTAATAAGAATAAAATACCGAGTAATGCAGGCATTAATCGCTTTGACCATTTTTCTATGCCGTTTTCTACACCACGACTAATAATGGCTACCGTTAATACAATAAAGATAATGGTGAATATAATATTTCGTGAGAGTGACTGCTCACTTAGCCAAGTTGATGCTGACTCTGCACCCACTAGTGTTGTGACGGGTTCAACAGTCGCGCTAAGCATCCAACCGGCAACAATGGCATAAAAACTTAATATAAAGCCAGCACATAAAATACCACCAAAACCCACAATAAACGCAAAGTGCTTTTGCCAAGGTTTGTTAGATATTTTTTGAAGCGAAGAAACGGCATTTGCTTGACCATGACGACCAATCATAAGTTCAGCCATTAAAGCTGGGTAAGCTAAAAAGAAGGCTAACACTAAATAGGCAACTAAAAACGCAGCACCACCATTACTCGCTGTTTGTGTTGGGAATCCCCAAATATTGCCCAAACCAACGGCAGAACCCGCGGCGGCCATAATAAAACCAAAACGAGAACTAAACTCGCCTCTAACTGCGCTCATATTATTGTACTTCTCTATTTTTTGACGGCGCTGACAATCTACTGGAAATGTAAAAAAATAAAAAGTGCTTATTTGCTGATCTAACACAATTTAATACGGCAGTAGTGTGGTATGGGCGCTGTTTTTAGTAAATGTTATCGTATAGTTAAAGTTAACAGGTTGTTTTTGTTTTTAAAATGTTAATTACAGTGTGTAACTAATGCTTTACGCTTTGTGATGTTGATCAATTGTAAGGGTAAAACAAGCCCCGCCTAATTGGTTACTTTTACTTACTTTTACGCTGCCATGATGCCAGTCGGCAACTTTTTCGACAATTGCTAGACCAAGCCCGTAGCTTTTATCTGCACGGTTACGATGGTTTTCTTCTCTAAAAAATGGACTAAATACATTATTAAAGTTTTCTTTAGCGATACCTGGTCCATCATCTTCAACAGTTATAATAAGTTGCTGTTCGTAAACTTTAGCGCTTAAGTAAATGTGTTGATCAGCAAAATCACATGCATTGGTTAATAAATTAGTAATTGCACGAGCAAGCCAGTGAAGGTCTGCATTAATAAGATCACTTGAGCTATTGAGTTGTACGTTGAGCATTTGTGATTCAAGTTTAGGAGCAAGCTGTACTAAAATATCGTCAAGATAGTGCTTTATATTAGTTGAAGAGTAAGTCAGTTTATTCGCGTTTTGTTCAAGTGTTGCAAAAGCTAAATAACTTTTTAGCATTGATTCCATATGGTCTAAATCGTTTTCCATACGGGCTAAGTATTGCTTTATTTTTTGTTCATCGTGGCTGTCAATTGCGGCATCTAATCCAAAGCGGAGACAAGCTATAGGTGTTCGGATATCGTGAGATAAGCTCGAAGCCATTAGCTTGTTTTCGGCGACTAGTTTTTCTATTTGGCTTGCCATTCTATTAAATGTGAGCTCTACGTCTTTGATATAAGTAAAATGCGACACTTTAATACGAGCTTGTACATTGCCCGATGCAAACTTTTTTGCGGCTTCGTTTAGCACTGTTAAACGCTTAGCTAAAGGCGCAATAATAAAGCCCATAAATACACACAAACCTGCATAAAATAGCAGAGTTAAAAATATATCATTGCGCTGCTCTGTGTCTGTGCGTTTATCGAGTCGCATTGAAATATGAAAAGGATTTAACGTTTGATTGCTATACAGCATATAAAAACCTTGTTGATCTTCTAAAATCAATCCGCCAAGTGAATGCATTTGTAATAGTAAAGAAGGGGGAAGGGCGAGTGATTCATTAAGCTTATAATCAATTAGTAAATCAAATTCATTAGCAAGTTGTTTTACATAAGCACTGCGCTCAGAAGTTGGGATATTAGCTAACTGTTTGCTAAAGCCCGTGATCATCTTACTTTGCACGCTAAACTCATCTTGTGGGGTGTGTGCTTGTTGGCTAAATGCGTCAATAAGCCAACCAAGTACCACAATAGATAAAAGCGCGCTGCCTAAGAGCGATATATAAAACTTTTTCATTTAAATAAATACCACCTAGTTACCAAGCAGTAGACACTAATAAATAGCCACGGCCCCATATAGTTTTTATTTTTTCTGGGTTTTGTGGATCATCATTGAATTTTTTACGCAAAGCCGAAATAAGTACATCAACACTTCTATCAAGACCGTCGTATTCTCTGCCTTTAGTTGCTTTAAATACAGCGTCACGAGAAACAACTTGCCCAGCGTTGCTTGCTAAATAGTGAAGTAGTAAGTACTCAGCGCTAGAAATATTTACGTCTTGCTCGTTGAGTTTTACATTTCTAGATTCAGTGTTAATACTTAACGAACCTACATTTATGACGCTTTCGTTTGCAAGAGATTTATTTGGTTCGTTATTTTGACGCAGTGCAGCTTTAATTCGGGCTAAAAGTGCGCGCGGACGAACAGGTTTCATTATGTAGTCGCTTGCGCCAACTTCTAAACCTATTACTTCATCCATTTCTTCGTCGCGTGCTGTAAGCATTATAATAGGTGAATTATAAAAACTGCGAAGCTCTCTACATACGCTAATACCGTCTTGTCCAGGAAGCATAATATCAAGCAGTACAATGTTTGGATTAAGAGTTTTTACTTGGCTCACAACTTCGTCGCCTCTGTGGCAAACATGAGTAGTGTAACCTTGCTCTGTTAAATACTCTGCAACCCATTGAGCAAGTGATACATCATCTTCTACAAGTAAAATAGTGCCGTAGTTATCCATAAATTATCCTTAATGCGTTGGTTAAAATAATCGCCAGCGACGTTTTTTTTGTCTGTTTTGATATACCCATTGAAGCTTTACCTCTGCAGTACTAATTATTTTAGATGTATTGCTATCAAAGAGTTCAAACGAGATGCTTTGCTGTGAGTCAAAAGCATAATTAAAAGTTCCTTTTTGCTGCTTAAGCCAACATTGCATAATGTATTTTGATGTAGCATCGCGCAGACAATAATTACCAATGATTGGCTGGCTCCAAGTGAGTACCACATCAGCATAGCAATCTCGACCTTCGCGAAGCGCTACACAGGTATCGGGAACTGCAATTAAAGTATCTAGCTCATCATCAGTCTCTGCGTATAGCGCAGTAGGGAAAAATAATAGCAAACATATCCACTTAAAATACATAACGTAGGCCTACCTTGGCTTTATGTTGGTACCCTTGTGAAATAATAGGGCTATCGTCAATTTCTTTTGAAAACCAGGTAGAAAGTAAGCCTGCTAAAAATACCCAATCTTGGCTTATAGGGTATTCAGCATGAAATTCAAAAATAACGCTAGTACTAGAATTGGTTTGATAAACAGGGCGTATTGGGGTTGCTTCACTTTGCTCTATACCAAAGTAATAATTTGTAAAGTCAGCAGAATAGGCGCTTACGCCAACACCAGATCTAAACTCCCAGTTTCGCCATGGTAAAATATGGCTAAAAAAGGTATTAACGACCCAACCATTGTGTGTGCCAGAAACGTCATGGAGGTATTCAAATGAGACTTGTGAGTTTTCAAATCGACGAGTTAGCCTTAAGCCTACATCAAAATCATAATTGCGAGACTTAATACCGCTTAATTCATCTATTACGCCATTATTATAAAAGCCAAGACCCTTCTCATCAAAGCCTGCTTGGGTGTTAGTGCCTAATACATCTAAACCCCAATCAAATTTATCAATTAAGCTGTAGCCTACAACAAGACCACCACTTAGTTGGTTATGATCAAAGTCGAGATAAAAATTCTCATAAGAAACAGCAACACTTAAATCAAGTTCTAATCCATCGTCGTAAGAGTCAATACCAACTAAATAAGAGTCTTCAATAAAATAGCTGGCACCTGCGCTCCAATCCCATGCAAAGCCTTGGGTAGGCTCTAATGTGTTATCGGCGTAATAGCGATTACTAGCCATACTTGAAGTGCTAAAAATACTTGCAAAAAACAAGCTTGTGCTAAATAAAGTATGGATAAGTAAAGAGTGTTTCATCCCTAAAGTGCCTAATTATTATTTGTTATAAAGCGTAGTATATTGTTAAACCGTTTTTTTTATCTGTAAAAAAGTGTAGTAAACGCAAGGCTTACTGCACTTTAATTTTATCGATTAATATACTACTTAGGTAAAATTGCATCATAGGTGTTAATGCACTTACTTCTGTACGATTACACGGGCCACTAAGCTTAGTAAGGCTTGATAGCTTTGAAAGTACTTTATACTCAGGAATTTGAACTTCTTTGCCTAATCTAGCTAAGCGAGCTTGTTCTGTATTTTGTTGGTGAACAAAAGAAGCAACTTCTAATTCGTTTGTCACTTTTTGCTCTTCATTAAAGCTATAAATTAATGGTTCGCGGTGAAAACTTGCACTGTCTATTGAAGATTTTGCAAACCACACAACATCACCAGACTTTTTGTGAGTAAGACGCATGCTTACTTCAGCAAAAATAGCTGCGCATTGTTGAGTTGGGTATTGCTGAGCAATATTAGTGTAAAGTGAAAATGGTTGTTCAGGTTGATTAAGTGAATATTGAATATCATCTTTAAAGGTTAAATCAAGCTGTTGAATTGAAAGTGTATAGTCACTATCGTTTTTGGTAGTTACTTTTAATTGTTTTTCGCTTAATGCTTGGCTTATTTGCGCTAACAAGGTGTCGGTTACACTTGCTTTACCCGTAATGATTTTAACTGTTTGGTTTCTTGATACTTTATGAGCAGGTAACTGAACAGACTTTACTTTTGGTGATGCATGTTCAGTTTTATACTCAAGTTTATATGTTTGACTTTTTAATGTCGGCTTTAACGGCATAGCTAAAGGTTCTGCAGGTTGTTGTTGCGTGACGGCACAACCAGCTGACAGTAAAATAAAAAGTGACACAACTAAAAAACGCATAAGTACTAAACATCCACTAAAAAACAATAATTATGCCATTGTACGTTAGTCCAAACAAAACTTCATGATATTATGCCAATAGATGTAGTTAAAAAGATAAAATTATAAAGAATGAAGTATTCCACCCCTTTATTGTATTGCCTATCTGCTTTTTGTTTATTGCTCAGCCCTGTAGCTTTTGCAAAGAAACTAGATACAAATTGGAATGATTTTGTAAGTAAATATGGTCGCTATGCTGAAAAAATGCTTAAAAGCAAAGGAATTCCAGGTGCCGCTTTATCAATAGTTAGTATTCAAAATGATGACTATATTAATACTATGGGACATACCAAAGCGCGTAATGGGCAAAAAATAAATGCACATACTCGTTTTAGGTTAGCGTCTGTTTCCAAAACTTTCGCAGGCTCGCTTTCAGCTAAATTAGCAACGGATGGTTTGCTTCGGTTAGATAGCCCTGTTAGTGAATATATACCCAGTTTTAAAAATACGGTTTATAAAGATAATTTAAAGGTATTTCATATTCTAAGTCACTCAAGTGGCTTAGTCCCCAACGCATACGATAACTTAATTGAATCGCAAATGAGTTACCCCGATATAGTTGAAAAGCTTGTTACCGTTAAGCCTATTTGCGAGCCAGGGCAATGTTATGGCTATCAAAATGTAATGTTTAGTTTAATCGACGATATTATTTTAAAAAGCACAAATAAAAGTTATTCGCAGTGGCTAAATGAAGCTATTTTTACTCCTTTAAAAATGACTGATGCAAGTTTAGGTTATGAGGCTATGGTAAAAAATAAAAATTTTGCCTTACCACATGTGCGTGGTAAAAAGCGTTGGTATAGCGCTGAGCTTAAAAAAAATTACTATAAAGTTGGTGCAGCAGCCGGCGTTAACGCCAGTGCTAGCGATATGGTAATTTGGCTTAAAGCACAATTAGGTCAATACCCTGATGTTTTATCCCTTAATGCTTTAGCAACTCAAACACGTCGTTATACTCACACCAAAAAAGAACGTTATAGGCGTGTATGGAAAAAACACCTCAATGAAGCTTTTTATGGATTGGGTTGGAGAGTGTACAACTATGCAGATGAAACTCTTTATTATCACAGTGGTTGGGTACAAGGGTACCGTAGTGATTTAGTTGTTTTTCCGCACTTAAATGTCGGTTTTAGCTTAATTGTAAACGCAGAAACAGGGGTTATAAATGAACTAACAACTGAATTTATTAACCGTTTATTAGAGTACAAACGAGGTCAAAAAATATGAACGTTAAAAATAAAATAACGACGCTGTTTTTAGTGTTTTTTACATTGTTTAGTTGTAAGTTTGCGTTTGCGTCTCCGGATGAAATTTACTTATTTCGTCACAGCGAAAAGCAATCAGGTAAAAACCCATCATTAACAGAGCAAGGTAAAATTAGAGCAAACAACTTAGTTTTGTTGTTTAAAAAATATAAAAATGTACATGTATTTAGTAGTAACTATAACCGTACATTACAAACAGCTCAGCCACTTGCAAAGCACTTTAATACAAGCGTTAATATATACAACGCAAGCGAGTTAACAGCACTTAAAAGTAAGTTATTTACATTAGATGGTGTGGTGGTTGTAATAGGGCATAGTAATACAACGCCAGTATTTGCGGAGTTACTTTCAAGTGAAAAAGTTTCGTTAATGGCAGAGACAGACTTCACACGTTACTTTTTATTAAAAAGCAATTTAGATAAAAGTAGCAACCAATATAGTGTTAGCGAGTTAACTATGGATTTTTAACGTGCGAGTAAGTTAAATTTATAATAATCAAAAAAACTTTCTATAAACGACAAAAAACCAGCATTAAGCTGGTTTTTTCATTCAACGTGCTGAATCTTTAAAAAAGAAGGATTAGCTACGTGGTAATCTAATTTTTTTCTCTACACTTTGACGATAAATCACGATAGTGTGACCAATCGATTGTAGTTTAGTAGCACCAGTTTCACGTACTATTGCATCAAAAATTAGCGCTTTAGTTTCACGATCGTCAGTAGGAACTTTTACTTTAATCAATTCGTGAATTTCTAATGCACTTTGAATTTCCATTACTACGCCTTCGGTTAAACCGTTAGAACCTAGTAAAACTACGGGCTTAAGACTATGTGCTTGACCCTTTAAGAACTGCTTTTGTTTGTTTGATAATGTCATGTTTATACAAATTTTGCTGAATATGGCTTGAATTAAGGGTATTCTACCGCCATCTAAAGAATATTACTAATTAGTTGCGTGTTAATTTATGACAAATAAAAAACAGTCAGCCAGTTCACAGCGATGGCTGAAAGAACATTTTGATGATAAATATGTTCAAGAAGCGCAAAAAAAAGGCTGGCGTTCTAGAGCGGTTTTTAAATTAGATGAAATCCAGAACAGAGACAAATTACTTCGTCCAGCGATGACTGTTGTTGACCTAGGCGCTGCGCCTGGTAGTTGGTCACAATACCTAGCTGAAAAAGTAGGTGATAAAGGTCAAGTTATTGCGTGCGATATACTTCCTATGGATTCATTAGCGGGTGTTGACTTTTTGCAAGGTGACTTTCGTGAAGAAGCTGTATTAAGTGCCTTATTAAAACGTATTGATGGTAAAAATGTTGATGTGGTATTGTCTGACATGGCACCAAATATGAGTGGTAACAACTCAGTTGACCAAGCTGGTAGTATGTATCTAGTTGAGCTTGCATTAGATATGTGTAATCAAGTATTGAAGAAAAATGGTGCATTTGTTGTTAAAGTATTCCAAGGGGAAGGCTTTGATCAATTCCTGCAAGATGTACGTAATAGTTTTAAAATAGTAAAAATACGCAAACCTGATGCCTCACGTGCCCGTTCTCGGGAAGTATATATAGTAGCGAGCGGATACAAACTATAGTACAGTTACTTGGCGTTTAGTTGAATTTACATTAATTGGATACAAGAGGTTAACCCCTTGAGCGATATGGCGAAAAATTTAATACTATGGCTGGTAATTGCAGTTGTGCTGATGTCAGTCTTTCAGAGCTTTAATGGTGGCGATCAAGTTGATCGTCAAACGAGTTACAGTCAATTTGTTAAAGATGCCCGAAATGGCTCTATACAAGAAGTTGCAATAGAAAGTACGAGTGGAACAATTACTGGTACTAAAACGAGTGGCGAACGTTTTCAAACGATTATGCCTATTTACGATAAAGATATTTTAAATGATTTACTTAAAAGTGATGTAAATGTGAAAGGGGTTAAACCCGAGGAACAATCATTTTTAGCAAATATATTTATTTCTTGGTTCCCAATGATACTGCTTATTGGTGTATGGATATTCTTCATGCGTCAAATGCAAGGCGGTGGTGGTAAAGGTGCGATGTCGTTCGGTAAGAGCAAAGCGCGCTTGATGAGCGAAGATCAAATTAAAACAACGTTTGCTGATGTAGCCGGTTGTGATGAAGCGAAAGAAGATGTTACTGAATTAGTAGATTTCTTACGTGACCCATCAAAATTCCAAAAGTTAGGCGGTAGCATTCCTAAAGGCGTATTAATGGTAGGTCCTCCAGGTACGGGTAAAACCTTACTTGCAAAGGCTGTTGCTGGTGAAGCAAAAGTGCCATTCTTTACAATTTCAGGCTCAGACTTTGTTGAAATGTTTGTTGGTGTTGGTGCATCACGTGTACGTGATATGTTCGAACAAGCTAAAAAAGCATCACCTTGTATTATCTTTATAGATGAGATTGATGCTGTAGGTCGTAAACGTGGCGCAGGAATGGGCGGCGGTAACGACGAGCGCGAACAAACACTTAACCAAATGCTAGTAGAAATGGATGGTTTTGGTGGTAACGAGGGTATTATCGTTATTGCAGCAACAAACCGTCCTGATGTATTGGACCCAGCATTACTTCGTCCAGGTCGTTTTGACCGCCAAGTAGAAGTTGGTTTACCAGATATTCGTGGTCGTGAACAGATTCTTAAAGTACATATGCGCAAAGTACCTTTAGGCGATAACGTAGAAGCTGCTTTAATTGCTCGTGGTACTCCTGGATTTTCAGGTGCTGATTTAGCTAACTTGGTAAACGAAGCAGCCCTTTATGCTGCTCGTGGAAATAAACGAGTTGTTAGCATGGCTGAGTTCGATGCCGCTAAAGATAAAATTATGATGGGCGCTGAGCGCAAAACCATGGTAATGAGCGAGCAAGAAAAAGCAATGACAGCTTATCATGAAGCTGGTCACGCGATTGTAGGTCGCATGGTGCCAGAGCATGATCCAGTGTATAAAGTGTCTATCATTCCACGTGGTCGTGCACTAGGTGTAACGATGTACTTGCCTGAGCAAGACCGTGTAAGTCATTCTAAAGAGCTTCTAGAGTCAATGATTTCTAGCCTTTATGGTGGTCGTATTGCTGAAGCACTTATTTATGGCGCAGATAAAGTAACAACGGGTGCAAGTAATGATATTGAACGAGCAACAGATATAGCTCGTAAAATGGTTACGCATTGGGGTTTAAGTGAAAAACTTGGTCCATTACTTTATGCTGAAGATCAAAATGAAATGTATATGGGTGGCGGTGGAAGTCGCGCATCAAGCATGTCAGATGATACAGCTAAAGTGATAGATGCTGAGATTCGTTTATTCTCAGACCGTAACTACCAAAGAGCAGAAGATATATTAAAAGAAAACATTGATATTCTTCACTCGATGAAAGACGCACTGATGAAATACGAAACAATCGATGCTAAACAAATTGATGATTTAATGGCACGTCAACCAGTTCGCGAACCTCGCGATGCGCATGACCGTCATGAACAAAAATCAGAAAAAGTAGATGTTAGTAAAGATAAGGTTGTTGATGATAGCGAAAGTCAAAAACCTACAGATTTATCAAAAAAAGATGATACAAATCTTGATGATAAAGATGAATAATCGTTAAAGTAGTAAATTAAAAGCCCCGAACTTCGGGGCTTTTTTTGTATGGATTTAATTTAATATCCTAATTATTCGTTAGGGTTTTGCTTAATTGCTATAAGAATACAAAGGTTAGCAATGAATGACTTACTAAACCTCCCTCACGGGCGCACTCTAAATTTAACTAACCCTGTGATAATGGGTATATTAAATGTGACACCAGATTCATTTTCTGATGGTGGAGAGTGCTTAAATATCAATATAGCGCTTGAACGTGCAATGCAATTACTTAATGATGGTGCACTGATTTTGGATATTGGTGGAGAGTCGACTAGACCCGGTGCTCCCGATGTAAGTCTTGAAGATGAACTGGCACGTGTTATTCCTGTTATAAAAGCAATACGCAATAAAAGTGATTGCGTAATATCTGTTGATACAAGTAAAGCAGAGGTAATGAGGCAGGCTATTACAGCTGGGGCTGATATTGTAAATGACGTTAGAGCTTTACAAGAACCCGGTGCATTAGAGGTTGTAGCGCAGTTTGAAAATGTAGCTGTTTGTTTGATGCACATGCAAGGGCAACCACGTAGCATGCAATCTTCACCGCATTATGATGATCTATTAGCTAATATTAGTGGTTTTTTTAATAAGCGCATAATTGCCTGTAAAACAGCAGGGATTAAGCTAGAACAGCTTATTTTAGACCCAGGTTTTGGATTTGGAAAAACACTTAGCCATAATTATAAAATTTTAGCTAAGTTTGATGATTTTAATAAGTTTGGTTTACCATTGCTTGCAGGCTTATCTCGTAAATCGATGATAGGAAACTTATTAAATAGAGAAACAAATGAACGGTTAGCGGGTAGTTTAGCTGGCGCATTAATCGCAGCACAAAATGGCGCTAAAATAATTCGAGTACACGATGTTAAAGAAACAGCTGATGTACTTGGAGTATTACGAGCCTGTGAACAAGGGGTTTTATAATGAAAGAAAGAAAATATTTTGGTACCGATGGTGTTCGTGGGTTAGTTGGAACCGCACCAATTACACCTGAGTTTGCTATGAAACTAGGCTGGGCAGCAGGACGTGTTTTATCTAAAAATGGAACTAAAAAAGTTATCATTGGCAAAGATACACGTATTTCTGGTTATATGCTTGAAACCGCAATTGAATCTGGTTTCATTGCCGCTGGAATTGATGTTGTATTACTTGGGCCAATGCCAACTCCGGCAATTGCCTATTTAGCGCAAACTTTTCGCGCTGAAGCTGGTGTTGTTATCAGTGCTTCACATAATCCATATTATGATAACGGTATTAAGTTTTTTAATGGCAACGGCTTAAAGCTTGATGATGCAGTTGAGTTACAAATAGAAGCCATGCTAGATGAGCCAATGACATGTGTTGCCTCAGATAAATTAGGTAAAGCGAGCCGATTACCTAGCGCTGATGGACGTTACATTGAATTTTGTAAAAGTCAGTTTCCTCAAGGCTTATCGCTAGAGGGTTTAAAGATTGTTGTTGATTGCGCTAATGGCGCAACTTATCACATAGCTCCTTCTGTTATGCGAGAGCTAGGTGCAGACGTTATTACTTTTGCATGTGAGCCAAATGGTGTAAACATTAATCACGAATGCGGTGCTACTCATGTAGACACTTTAAAACGTAAAGTACTTGAATTTAAAGCTGATGTAGGTATTGCCTATGACGGTGATGGTGACCGCGTGATGATGGTTGACCATAATGGCCGTGTTTTTGATGGTGATGATTTAGTTTATATTATTGCCTGCCAAGCCGCTCAAGATGATAACTTAGGCGGTGGTGTAGTTGGCACCGTTATGTCGAATATGGGTTTAGAAAACGCCTTGAAAGCGAAGGGAATTGAGTTTGCTCGCAGCAAAGTAGGTGACCGATATGTTATGGAACTACTGCAACAAAAAGGCTGGAAAATCGGTGGAGAGAGCTCTGGACATGTTCTCAACCTTGATTTAATAAGTACCGGTGATGGTATTATTTCGAGCTTACAAGTATTGGCTGCTATGGTTGCACAAAATCGCACGCTTCAAGATTTAGGTGCTGGTTTTACCAAGTATCCAATGAAAATGATAAATGTGCGTTATACCCCAGGAACAGATCCAACTAAAGCAAAAGAAGTGCTTGCTGCTGTTGCTCAAGTTGAAGAATGTTTAGGCGATAAAGGGCGTGTTTTACTTCGTAAATCAGGCACTGAACCTGTTGTTCGTGTTATGGTTGAAGCAGAGCAAGAAAAAATAGTAATAGATAGCGCTCAAAAAATTGCGGATGTTGTCGAATCTATGAGCAAACAAACTGATTGATAACAATAACCTCTTGTAACTTTGGGTGAGAAAAGTTAATATCTCGCCCGTTTTCTAATGTGGAGTGGAAAAATGGCAATACGCAAAGCGATGGTCGCAGGCAACTGGAAAATGAACGGTTCTTTAGAACTTGTTAAACAAATGTCTGAAGCTATTAACAGTGTTAAATCTCAAGAGATAAACATTGTTTTATTTCCTCCGTTCCCATTAATATCGGCACTTATTGCTAGTGGTGTATCTACAGGGGCACAAACTGTTTCTGAAAATAAACCAGGTGCTTTTACTGGCGAAGTTGATGCTCAACTTATTAAAGATTTAGGCGCAGAGTATGTTTTAGTAGGACATTCTGAGCGCAGAAGTATTTATAACGAAAGTAATAATACTGTAGCCGAAAAGTTTGCACGAGCTCAACAAGTTGGCTTAACACCTATTTTATGTGTAGGCGAAAGCGAAACTGAGCAAGAGAATGGTCAAACTGAGCAAGTAGTTGCTGCGCAAATTGATGCAGTAATTGAGAAATTAGGTATAGCAGCACTAAAAGATTCTGTGATAGCATACGAGCCCGTTTGGGCCATTGGCACAGGTAAAACTGCATCGCCGGAACAGGCACAAAACGTTCACAAATTTATCCGTGACAAAATTGCTGGATTAGATAGCGGTTTAGCACAAGGGCTTTCCATCTTATATGGTGGTAGCGTAAATGAAAAAAATAGCGAATTATTATTTGCACAAACAGATATAGACGGCGGCCTAATTGGTGGTGCTAGTTTAAAAGCAGATTCATTTACTGCAATCTGCAAAAGTGCAAAAGGAACCGTATAAGATGTACGAAATTTTATTAGTAGTTTATTTAGTAGTGGCTTTAGCTTTAGTTGGCATGGTTTTAATCCAGCAAGGTAAAGGCGCAGATATGGGTTCTTCATTTGGCGCTGGTGCTTCTGGTACCGTTTTTGGGTCGTCAGGTGCTGGTAACTTCATGACAAAAACAACCACAAGCTTAGCAACTGTATTTTTTGTTTTAAGTATTGTGCTAGGTAACCTAACTGCAGGTCAAATTAAACAGACTGATGAGTGGGAAAACCTACAAGACGCACCAGCAGCTGAAACAGTTGTTCCTGTTGAAGAAGATGTTCCAGTAACATCAACTAAAGAGCAAAGCTCTGACGTGCCAAACTAATTTAGTTAAAACTAATAGTTAAACGATTTATATTCCTCAAATAAATCATTAAAGTTTAGCGATAAAGATAATACAAATGCGGATGTGGTGGAATTGGTAGACACGCCACCTTGAGGGGGTGGTGCTTTAGGGCATGGGGGTTCAAGTCCCCCCATCCGCACCAAATTTAGAAACCAGTAACAGTGATGTTACTGGTTTTTTTGTATCTGAAAAATATACTGAATGTTTTTTGTTCATTACTAGCTTGTTTTAGAGGACTGTTCTATTTTTTAGAAAAAAAAGTATAAAAAAACTAGAAATATTACAAATTTAGCTCACACTTATAAGTATTAAGCCGATAAGAATATAGACAACAAAATAAGGTAACACAGTATGGCTTCAGGCTTCTCTTTTCAAAACCTAAGCATAACGAAAAAAATACATGCAATAACATGCATTGCGGTAGTGGCCTTTATAGTGATCGTACTAATAAACTATTTGGCAATGAATGATAATAAGGTCTCTCTCGATGAAATGGGTAACTCATCGTACAAAGTAGTTAAATTAACTTCAGCAAATGTAGGGCTATTAGAAAAGCTTGATGAGCTTTATACTCAAGCTGTGACTTTTGGTGAACAAGATCTAATTGTTAAAGCGGATGAGGTATACCAAACTATAGAGTCCAATATTAATCTTATTACTCAATTGAGCAACTCTTACATTAATAATGATATTGTAAAAGAGTTATCAGATTACCAAAAAATATCCTCTAGTATTGCCAGCGGTATGGTTAACGGTACTGCTGATTATAGTAAAATACAACAACAAGCACAGCTAAAAACAAGTTTGTATGGGTCTGTTTTAGAAAGTTTTAAAGGGGCTCAGCAAAAAGCTGATAATCGTTTTTTCGAACTTGTAGCTAATACTAAAGCTCGTTCAGACGAAGCCTTAACTTTAATGTTAGTTGTATCTATTGTTTCGCTAATATTATTGTTATTCATGGCTATTTGGATTGCTAAAAATATAGGTTCATCTGCTAGTGACGCAGCTAATAATTTGAGTTTATTAGCAAGTGGGAATGGGTCTTTAAGCACACAATTAGCGGTTAATTCAGAAGATGAGATTGGTCAAGTTTCTATTAATTTTAATGCGTTTATAGCTTTATTAAGAGAGACTGTATTAGAAGTTATTGCAGTTTGTGAACCTTTAATGGAAAACTCTACTCGGCTAGTTCAAGGCATGGAACAAGCAGAGCGTGCAACTACAAAGCAAACTACTGATGCTGAAATTGTTAAACAATCTATGGAGGAAATGAAGCAGAGTGTTGGTGATATATCACAGTCTGCAGCTAACGCTTCTAATGCAGCTGAAACAGCAGAGAAAGAAGTGGAGCAGAGCCGTACACAAGTACAAATGTCTGTTACAGCATCTCGTACCCTTAGCGACGAAATTAATCAAGCTGCTACTACAATTAATAAACTTGCAGATGATACAAAAAATGTATCTCAGATTTTGAATGTTATTACGTCTATTGCAGATCAAACTAACTTGTTGGCGCTTAATGCAGCTATAGAAGCCGCTCGTGCTGGTGAACACGGACGGGGTTTTGCAGTAGTTGCTGATGAAGTTCGTGAATTAGCTTCTCGCACAGCACATTCTACTAATGAAATTCGTGAATTATTAGGGGCATTAACTACCGCAGCCAATGAGTCTGTGACAGCGATGACTTCTGCACGAGATATGGCAACAGATAATGCGACTGCAGCAGAAAAAACGGGTATTTCGATTGAAAAAATAGCCGAACAAATGCTAGAAATTAATGGAATGAATTCGCAAATAGCTGCTGCGACAGAAGAGCAAACATCGGTTGCAGCTATGGTTGTTGAGAATGTCTCAAATATGCATGTATCGTTTGAAGATACTATGGATTCATTACTTGCTGTGCGCGATGTAGCCAAAAATCTACATTACTTATCTGATAATTTACTGGATGCGACAGCTAAATTTAGAATTGAGTAATTTTAATTATTGACACAAAAAACCATCGACGAGTTAATGCTGAACAGTTAAAAAATATTTAATGATCCATTGACCGATCTTTTGGTTAGTTTATAAAGGCTTCTGAATTTATTCAGGAGCTTTTTATTTTGCAACTCACTACTGCACTTTCTCTAGCCAATGGTTACGCGCCCAATTCAGAAGGCTTAGGTCAACTGAGCTATTTTTATATCCTGAATCTATCAAACAATGCGCAGAAACCGCAGGTGTTGTAACGATAAGGAAAAGAAGGTTTCCTGTTGAGATGGCTGTTTGGATAGTCATTTGTATGTCGTTTTATCGTGAAGACCCACTGTGGAGTATCGTCAGTAAATTAGGGCTCGCTTTACTAGGTAAAAAAGAACTCGTTGCACCCTGTGCGATTGTACAGGCTAGACAGCGGTTTGGGGCTAATGCCATTAAACAGGTTTTTGAGCAAAGTCAGCAAATGTGAATGTTGATACGAGCCATCCCACACGGTGCGGGTTATCACTATCGGGCGTTGATGGTGTCATTTGGCGCACACCAGATACCGCTGAAAATCAACACGCATTCTCCGCGTGAAAAATCAGTATGGTGACACGGCTTTCCCTCAAGTTCGCATGGTGTGTTTGATGGAGTTAACTAGCCATTTATTAATGGGGAGCGCCTTTGATAGTTGTCACACTAGTGAAATGGTGTTGGCTGAAGACTTAATTGAGGCAACATCCGATAACTCACTGACGTTATTTGATAGAGACTTCTATTCTCTAGGCTTACTCAATCGTTGGCAACATGCTGGGGGGGAATAGGCATTGGCTTCAACCGATGAGAAAAGGCATGCAATATGAAATTGTTCGCTCTTTAGGTCGTCAAGACAAACTCATCAAGCTAAAAGCAACAGCACAAGCGATAAATAGAACAAACCTTACTGAATAGTCACTTCACGCTACGTAGCAAGAAACCTGAAACGATAGCACAAGAATTATGGGGCGTAGTTGAGCTATAACTTGCTTCGATACCAGATGGTGGAAATGGCGCAGAAAAAGCCTAGAATATATGCAAAACACCTGAGTCTTTCGACGTGTGCTATTAGTATTATTAACCTGATTCATCCAATGTTTATAGAAAATGCAGGACGTATACCTAAATCAATAGAGTAATTACAAGCTCGAGTTAAACATTACATATTGCCGATAAAACGGGAACGGGCGTATCCGAGGTGTGTGAAACCAAAACCCAGCAAATACCTCAATAAAAAACGCCAGTCAGCTGTTAACTGACTGGCATTAACCAAATGGTTTTTATATTAACTTTTACGTTTAAAAAGTAGCAATTACTTTTACTTTATCGCTCACTTTAGAACTATCAACGTAGCCAATTGCGTTACCATTAGCAGCAACAAAATCGATAACAGCTTGGTCTGATGTAAGCTTTTCAGGCGGAGTACCTTTACCTGTAAATATTAGCTTTGACCAATATGCATTTAACTGACTACTAGACTTACCAACAACTTTGTCGTTAAATTCATCTGCTACAGGCGTACCGTCTTGATTTACAGGGTTAACTTTATCGCCATTACTAAATGACTTACTTTTTCCCAAATAAATCTTTTTTATTGTGTCAGCATCTACAGAGCTAGCATTGCTTGGGTTAACAATCACTGCAACGTCTGCAAATACACTCATTGAGCACAATGAAAGTGCAGTAACTAAAATTAATTTTTTCATCATAAGCTCCAATTAAAAGACAAGATCTACACCAACAGCCACTATATCAGTTTCTGTATTAGTAATATCATCATCAAAACGACTGAAGTCTATTTTAAATGCAGCAGATGGGTGAAAGTCGTAACGTGCGCCAATAGTGTAAACATTACTTTGTGCACGAATTCCTTCTAAGGCGCCATTTACCGCAGCATTTAAGCTAGGTATAGATTCAATGGTATCAAATCGTGATGAGTCATGTTCATCATCATTATCTTCATATGTAAAATGAACAATAACACTGTCGATACGGTAACCAACAGATGCGTAATACTGAGACTGCTTAGCTAAAATACTGTCTTCTACTTCAAATTCAGTGTATTCGGCATCAAACAAGAAATTATCATAATCGACGGAGAAACCTACACCAATAAACGTTGTTTTATCTTCATCAGTAACAAGATCATTAGCTGTTTTTGTTAAGCCATTGTCATTTAATGCGCCAACAAGTTGAATTAAACCGCTATCGTCTGACGAGATACTTGTATCGGCTACAATGTATGCTGCACGAGCGCTAAACCAATCGTAAGATAAGCTCCAGTTTACACCACCAAAATTAGTTAACTCTGCTGGTAAATCATTTCCGAATACATCAATATCCCCATCAAAAGCACCATAGAACCCTTGTAAAGTAGAGTCCCAATCTCCTAATTGAGAGCTATAAACTAAGCTAAGACCCTCATATGTTGAAAATGGAATGCCATATACTGATTTTGGCGGGCGAACCCAGCGATATGCGTAGCCTACATCTAAAAAGTCAGAATATTTGTAAAATGGTACACGCATTTTACCTGCGCTTAACTGTAGCTCATCACTGAACTCGTAAGTAACATAAGCCCATTCAAATTCAGCGTCAAAATCGTTTTCACCTCGAGCTACAATTTGTGCTGTTGCAGTTAGTTTGTCATGTAAATCTGCCGATAATTGTAATGCAAAAACGCTTTCGTTTTTAAATGAAATATCATCATCATAATCGTATAAAGTCCGGTCACTATCCAGACTTTTACCGCCTACAATTGATGCAAAACCATTGATTTTTACTTCAGCACTAGCATAACTAGATGCTAAAACTGCACATATTGCTACTGCTACAGATAGCTTTTTCATATGTTGTTCCTATTTTTTATTTAGATATTGATTTCAAGTGCAGTATAGGTTCATTTTTCTTATTTATCTAATAAATAGAAAAGTTTATCTTTTAAATATTATTTAATATTATTTAATATTATTTAATATTATTTAATATTATTTAATATTATTTAACATTATAGTGGGGGATAGATACATACAATGATATTAATTAACGATATTAGATTTTTTGTTCAAAAACAATAATGTAAATATAGTTCATTTTTTATTATCATTCTAAATTATTGATTGTTAAGTTAAAAATGTTTCCTGTGTGTTTTTTATAACCTAGATTCAAATTGTAAGTGCATAACTTGTTTTGGCTAGATTAAATGGTCAGTTGCTCATAAGCTAACTGCTTTTTCTCCGGCAAGAGATTTTACAATGAGACATTACAAACAACTGACCTATGCGCAAAGATGCCAGATCGCCGTTCTAAAGAAAAGCGGTTTTACGCAACAAACTATTGCTGAGCTAACTAATTTATCGCAATCTACGATTTCAAGAGAGCTTTCTAGAAATACAGGTAAGCGAGGTTACA